>JBQGDD010000292.1:0-6130 GCA_052038845.1 Dyadobacter sp.
AACTATTATTGTGGTAACATTATTTTCGGGCTCTTACCCTGCTGTTAAAGCCGCTTCGTTAGACCCGGTTGAAGCACTACGCTACGAGTAAGACATATAATTATATCAATGCTTTAACCATCCTGTTATTACCGTAAATATCCTTTTTTAATTCAACCTGACAGAATTTCATTTGCTGTAACATATCGGTTGTTTCTACACCTAAGTACTGATTGATTTCAAAATATAGTTTGCCCTTATCAGTCAGGCTTTGCTGTGCAAGTGCTGCAATTTTTCTGTAAAACAGTAATGGGTCATTATCATCTACAAATAATGCCAAATGAGGCTCATAATCCAGTACATTAGGTTTTATTTCCTGTTTTTCAAGATTTCTTACATAAGGCGGATTAGATACTATTATATCAAAACTTTTATCAAGACTCTGTATAGCAAGAATGTCCTTTTTTATAAAAGTAACATTTGCATTATTCATTAAAGCATTACCTTGGGCTGTTGCTAATGCCCTTTCAGAAACATCAATTGCATACACTTCCGCCTGAGGCAGGTTTTTAGCCAATGTACTGCCAATGCATCCGCTGCCAGTACCAATATCAAGTATTTTTAGCTTTGCTGTATCCTTATTTTCTTTAATAATCCATTCTACCAGTTCCTCTGTTTCCGGTCTGGGTATTAAAGTATGCTCATTAACGTTAAAATCAAGCCCATAAAAATGAGCTTTACCAAATATGTATTGTATGGGTTTCTGCTGTTCTAATTGCACTGCAACTGCATTCCATTTTTCACTTTCATCAGCAGTCAGTTCTGCATCAGGCTGTAATGCAAGTTCTATCCTTTTCCATCCTTTTAACTCTTCAAGCGTAATGTAAAAAAACTGTTCTGCTTCATCATTATCATATAATGGAGCTAATTTTTCAATAAAAAAGGCTTTATATTCTCTTAGTTTCATCTACTGTCAAAGTGGTTATAATAAATCTTTTATCATCCATACCGGACAGGAGCTATGCCCCGTGTTACCCAAAGGAGCATCAAGATAACTAAACCCTGATTTTTTATACAGTTTTTGTGCGGCATGCATATAGGGCATGGTTTCAAGGTAGCACTTTGCAAAACCAAAAGACCTGGCTTCTTCAAGGCATTTTTGCATCATTCCGGTTCCTGTGCCTGTGCCTCTTGCCTGCGCTAAAAAATACATTTTTTGGAGTTCGCATATATCATCAGTACCACCCTCTAATGGCGCAATGCCAGCACCGCCAATTATTTCTCCATCCTGCTCTACAACAAAATAAGCACATCTTGGTTTTGAGTAAGTTTCAAACATACAATTTAAAGAAGCATCGGCATAGGCAGTACCAACTTTGGGTACATTATGTTCTACAAGCACACTGCGTATAATGTGGGCTATAGCGTTATTGTCTTTCTTCTCAATTTTCCTGATGAGGATATCCATACTGCAAAACTACATCTTTTAGCTGTTTGTTGATTTAGTTATTTGCCAAACTGCGGGTAAAGTTTGTAACTTTGAAACTTTACCCCTTTACTATGAACCACGAACTCTATATGCGCAGATGCCTGGAACTGGCAAAGAACGGTTTACGGGATGCCATGCCAAACCCATCTGTAGGGGCTGTATTAGTACATAACAACAGGATAATTGGTGAAGGGCATACATCTCCTTATGGCGGTGCACATGGCGAGGTTAACTGTATAAACTCTGTACAGGAACAGGATAGGCACCTTACACCCGAAGCAACCCTGTATGTAAGCCTTGAGCCATGCAGCCATTTTGGCAAAACCCCGCCCTGTAGCGACCTTATTATAAGAGAAAAAATCCGGAATATTGTAATTGGCACTATAGACCCTCACGATAAAGTAGCCGGTAATGGGGTTAAAAAGTTAATTGAGGCAGGAAGAAATGTTACCGTTGGCATTTTAGAAAAAGAATGCAGGGAAGTAAATAAGCGGTTTTTTACTTTTTATGAAAAAAAACGCCCTTACATAATATTGAAATGGGCAGAAACTGCTGATGGCTATATAGCTCCTGAAAAGCGTACAGACAAAAAACCTGTCTGGATAACCAACCAATACTCCCGTCAACTGGTACACAAGTGGCGCAGCGAAGAAGCCGCCATATTAACAGGTACACAAACGGTGATTGATGATAATCCAAAACTTGATGTACGCGACTGGACCGGAACCAATCCTGTGCGTGTTGTGCTTGATAAAAACGGACGTATAACTGATGATTACTTTGTTAAAAATCACAAAATAAAGTCAATTGTCTTGACAGAAAAAACCAATTTTTATAACTTAGAAAACCTTATTTATATAAATGTAGCTTTTAATCAAAACCTTGCCGCAAATATTGCTGCAAGACTTTATAAGCATAACCTGCTCTCTATTATTATTGAAGGAGGCTTAAAAACACTTCAGACGTTTATTGATTTAGGATTATGGGATGAAGCAAGGGTTTTTAAAGGTAATGCTGTTTTTAATAAAGGTACAAAAGCTCCAATATTTAATGCTGTACTCCACAAAAAGGAACAAATAGTAAATGATGAACTCTTAATTTTCAGGAATTATGATTAATACGATAATATTTGATTTTGGTGATGTTTTTATAGATAAAGATAAATCGGCAAAAGAAAGTGCTTTAAAACAGCTGGGGCTTGCAAACTGGGATACTGAACTGGAAAAACTGGAAAAAAAACTGGAAACTGGAAAAATTGACGAAGAAAAGTTTTTAAAATCTTTACAGAAGCATATACCTGCTTCTGCCGAAGATATTAAAGAAGCATGGAATTCCGAAATAGGTAATTTTCCTTTATACAGGCTGGAATTTTTACAAAAACTCACCCAGGATTACAGGCTGTTTCTTCTTAGTAATACTGACCCTATACATCTGGAAAAGTTTGAAAACGATGCAGGTGCTTCTTTTTACAGTGATTTTTACCAATGCTTTGAAAGAGTATATTTTTCCCATGAAATTGGATATCGCAAACCGGATGAAGAAGCTTACAGCTATTTAATTAACAAATATGAAATACAGCCTAAACGTACATTATTTGTAGATGATAAAAAATTCAATACAGATGTTGCTGAAACACTTGGTTTCCACACATGGAATATTGAAGTTGATAAAGATGATGTGGTTGATTTGTTTGATAAAAAAATAATAAACCCTGATAATTTATAATTACCTTTTTAATTAAAGCGGCAAAAAACCACTTTAATTTATTCTTTTTTAGTTTTTACAGCAGCCACAAGAGAGCTGTGGTCATCAGTATAAAATAAAAGCCAGCGCATTTCGGGCAGGCGGTTATCAAAATTATTTTCAAGTAGGTAACAGCTTATTTTTTCTACCACTTCCTGATCAGACGGACCCAAAATGTAGGCTGCAAATTCGTTATCATTGCGTTTTATAAAGCCTAACCTGATATCAGCATTAAAGTTTTGTTTAACTGCATCCATCATGTCCCCAGCCAGCTTATTATCTTCGTCAGAGTATTCATAACCTTTATCTCCCAGGCTTTTCAGGTTTATTACCTCAAATCCCGGAACCTCAAGCCCGCAGTATTTTTCTACAGGTTCACTTTTTTGTCCGCATCCTATAACAGATATACATAAGGCTGCAAGTGCAATTTTAACGATTTTCATATTTAGGTAAGTTTATATATCCAAATATACTAAATCCGTTGGCTGTATCCAATAGATAAATAAAAGGATGTCACCATAACAATTAATAAACTATTTCTAATATAGTTTTCCATTATCAGCAATAATACACATTTTTTTAGTTTGTTCATCTTAGGGCAATCAAATACCTTTGCACCAATATGGAAAAAGACACCTATAATACGATATCCGCACCATCAGAAGAAACCTTGCTTAAGGAAAAGAACAGTAAGTTTTTTGGCTATGCATTTCCTGTTACTAAAGAAGATGAGGTAAAAGAAATAATAGACAGCCTTAAAAAACAGCATCATTCGGCGCGGCACTGGTGTTATGCGTTTCAATTGGGTACAGAACAGTTATATTATCGTGCCAACGATGACGGAGAACCTAACAATTCGGCAGGAATGCCTATATACGGACAAATACAGTCATTTGATGTAACTAATGTACTTGTAGTAGTTGTACGCTATTTTGGGGGTATAAAACTTGGTGTGGGCGGACTTATATCTGCTTATAAAACTTCAGCCCAACTTGCGCTGGAAGCCTCCCAAATTATTGAAAAGACCATTGATGTGCAGTACAAAGTAAAATTTGGCTACCCTAATATGAATAAAGTGATGCGTGTTATAAAAGAAAAGAACATTAATATCATATCTCAAAAAATGGAAATGGACTGCGAGATAATAATCAGCACACGTAAAAAAAATGCTCCTTCTGTTGAAGAAGCATTTAATAATTTATATGAAATCAGTATTAGTAATATAAACGATATCGTAAACAATTTATAGCTTTTCCAGTGCCTCTGTAACATAATTCGGCGGAAGTACAGGACGCCCTGTTTTCATATCTACAAACACCAAAACAGAGTTGCCTGTTGTTAATAACTCCCCCTTTTCACTGTATATTTCATAGTCAAATTCTATCTTAACTGACTCCTGTTTTTTAAACAGCGTTTTCACTGTCAGTAAATCATCATAACGTGCAGGTTTTTTATAATTTAAAGAAAGGCTTACTACTGGCAGCATAATACCGTTTTCTTCCATTGACTTATATGTAATACCCAGATTTCTAAGCCATTCAACCCTTCCCATTTCAAAATACTGTGCGTAATTGCCATGATAAACCACGCCCATCTGGTCGGTTTCAGCATATCTTATACGTACATCAAATTGATGATTTCTCATATTTATTTTGTGTTAATTTTTTATTAATTTTCTTTAAATTATGCTTACAATTTTTTTTTATTAAAATCAATAAGCAAAGTGTTTTTTTTTACAATAATTTGTGTTCATATTTGTTCTCCCAAACAGGACAGAAATTCTGTCTGTCCAACTTTTTGTAAGACACTTAAATAAATAACAATAATAGAAGCATTTATGACTAAAACTGCGCAATCGGTATGGGAAAACTGTCTTGTATTCATAAAAGACAATATTCAGGATCAGGCATACAAAACCTGGTTCGAACCTATCAGGGCAGTTGAGTTAACCGACAGTGCTTTGTACATTCAGGTACCCAGTAAATTTTTTTATGAGTGGCTGGAGGAACACTATGTAAAGTTGTTAAAAGTTGCACTAACTAAAGAACTTGGAAACGGTGCAAAGTTACTCTATAAAATTAAGATGGAAAACACCTTTGGTAACAAACAGCCTTTTACAGAGCAGTTACCAAGCGCGCACCGATCTCCTGTAAAACCACAGGAAGTGGATGTTCCTTTACAAAATAAAAACCCTGAACTTAAAAACCCCTTTGTAATACCCGGTATAAGAAACCTGAAAATAGAATCGCAGCTTAATGCTAATTACAGCTTTGATAACTTTTTTGAAGGCGACTCTAACCGCCTTGCACGTTCGGCTGGTATGGCAGTTGCAAATAAGCCCGGCGGAACTTCCTTTAACCCTTTGCTTATTTTTGGGGGAGTTGGTTTAGGTAAAACACACCTTGCGCACGCTATTGGCGTAGAGATTAAAGACAAATACCCGGATAAAACCGTACTGTATATTTCCGCTGAAATTTTTACACAGCAGTATATAGATTCTGTTAAGCGAAACACGAGAAATGATTTTATTCATTTTTATCAGCTTATAGATGTACTGATTATAGACGATGTACAGTTCCTATCAGGTAAAACAGGTACTCAGGATGTTTTCTTCCACATATTTAATCACCTGCACCAAAACGGCAAACAGGTAATCCTTACATCTGATAAGGCTCCTGTAGATATGCAGGATATTGAACAAAGGCTTTTATCACGTTTTAAATGGGGACTTTCTGCCGAACTTCACCAGCCCGATTATGAAACAAGGATATCTATACTAAATAATATACTCTATCGTGACGGTGTAGAAATGCCCGAAGAAATTGTGGAGTATGTTGCTAAAAATATAAAGACAAACGTTCGTGAACTTGAAGGTGCACTTATATCTTTAATAGCGCAATCATCTTTCAATCACCGTGA
>JBQGDD010000293.1:0-2515 GCA_052038845.1 Dyadobacter sp.
CAAAGACTTAAGGTGGTTATTGCGGCGGGGCTCACCTCTTCCCATCCCGAACAGAGAAGTTAAGCCCGCCTGCGCAGATGGTACTGCATTTATGTGGGAGAGTATGTCGTCGCCTTTCTTTTGAAAGCCCCCTATCCAATCTGGATAGGGGGCTTTTTGTTTTTAATAGCTTAAACTATATCCTATACGGTTAGAGGGAAATGTTTTTGGAATATAAATAATGAAGTTTCGATTATTTTAAAATTTCGCTTTTTGTTGTTTTACTTTTTTCGATGATGTAATAGAGAATTGCTCCTGAGAAGTAAAGAATTATATCAATAGGATCTGATGTATATCTTGGATTTTGTTTAGGTAAATAGTATTCAAAATAGAAAGCAAAGAGCGTGGCTACTGAAAATACCATAAATAATGAAAGTTCTAACTTTTTATTTTTTTTTACCATTCGTATTATGTACCTGATTATATATAAAATTATAGGCATGCATAAAAAATCATTTACATAGTTATTTATAATAGGGTTTAGTTTTACCCCAATTTGCTGTAAGGTATATATAGATACTGCAATTGCTAAAAATACAGGGAAGTAGTAACGGGCAATCATTTTATGCAGAAATTACTCCGGCTACCCAAGCTAAAAAGCCTCCAATTACCATTACGAGCCACCATAATGAGTAAAGCATTTTTGCAAGTGCTCTGACAATAATGTTTGGATGATTTTTAGTTTTTTCGAAGAATGTATCAATTTTAGAAGGCTTCTTATCCTGTTTTTCTATGGCTCTTTGTTTAAGTCTGTTCTGATGTTCCTGCTCTCTTCTTTTAGATATGTTAATCAGGCTACCACAATTTTCGCAATAGTCGGTATTATAATTGAGTTTGCCACATTCCAAACATTTTATATATACATTTTGGCTCATAATTACTTGCTGCTTAATTTACATAAAGTTACTTAATTAAACACTTAGTTATGATTTGGCTATTATTAAAAGCCTGTTAAACGTTATGGTTATTTGATATACAATAAGCACATTCATTTTTAACTATGCATTCAGAATGTTTTGGGTTTGTTGGTCTGCATGTTTCTCTGCCAAGAAATGAAATAGCCATACCAATATCTTTCCACATTTTCTTAGGAAGTTTTTCCATGAGTTGTTTTTCTATCTTGTTGGCATCTTTACCTGTTGCTATACCAAGCCTTGGGGCGACTCTAACAACGTGCAGGTCAACCATGATTCCCTCCGAAGATGAGCCAGCTTCGCGCAGAATAACGTTGGCAGATTTTCTGCCTATACCTTTTAACGATGTTAATTCTTTCATTGTTAGCGGTATGTCTTTGTCATCTTTAACAGTTTCTGCTATTTCCTGTAACCAGGCTATTTTATTACCATGAAATCGTACTTCTGATAAATATTCAGTTAACTGTGCTGTATTAGCTTTTGACAGCGCTTTCATATCGGGAAATTTTTTGAAAAAGGACGGTGCTATTTTATTTATGTGAGCATCACTATCCTGCGCAGACAGCACAACCATAACGAGTGCCTGGTAGAGGTTTTGATAACTTAAGGGATGCTTATATGCCCTATATTTATCTATTAATGGCTGGAGAGCCTTTGCCCAATCTTTTTCTTCTGTAAATAAATCCATAAGCATAAATATACTGAATTTATACTTTTCTTATTCTTTAAAGTCTATAGAGAGTGAATTTACACAATAACGTTGTCCTGTTGCAGTGGGGCCATCATCAAAAACATGCCCAAGGTGGCTACCGCAATTGGCGCATAATATTTCTGTGCGCAGCATACCAAAACTGGTATCCTTAATATATTCAATTTTGCCCGGCAGCGTTTCATCAAAAGATGGCCAGCCACAGCCGGATTCAAATTTTGAGTCGCTGCTGAATAGTTGTTCGCCACAGGCGCCACAGCTATATATGCCTTGCTTAAAATGGAGATTATAAGTGCCCGAATGTGGAAATTCAGTACCCTTTTGCCGTAATATTTTATAACGTTCAGTGCCTAACTGCTCTTTCCATTCTGTTTCCGGCTTTTCGATATTGTATTTTTTCATAGTTTAAGGTGTGTTGTATTTTATCAGGCTTATAATGTTACTTTTTTGCAGGTATAAATTTGATTGCCACTGAATTTGTACAAAAACGGTTTCCAGTAGTTTCTTTTGGTCCATCATCAAAAACATGCCCAAGATGCCCGCCGCAGTTAGCACACATTACTTCAGTACGGTTCATACCTAAATTGTTATCTTCTTTAAATACTACAGATTTTTCTATAGCCTGATCAAAAGATGGCCATCCGCATTCTGAATCAAATTTGGCATCAGATTTAAATAAAGGATTGCCACATGCTGCGCAGGTATATACCCCATCTTCAAAATGTTTATAATATTCTCCGGTAAAAGGTCTTTCCGTTGCTTTTTTACGTAATACCATATATTCTTCTTCCGTCAGTACTTTCTTCCACTCCTCATCGGTTTTTGTAACCTTATAAGTTTCAGTTGCGGGTTT
>JBQGDD010000294.1:0-10317 GCA_052038845.1 Dyadobacter sp.
GGCGAAAAATGGCTAAAAGATGGTGTTGATTGTAAATTAACGGTTATACCCTGTGAAAATTATTCAAGAGATATGATATATGGACTGCCTGTAAAGCCATCGCCTAACCTGCCGAATGACCAGGCGATAAACCTGTATGCCAGCCTTTGTTTTTTTGAAGGCACTAATGTAAGTTCCGGCAGGGGGACTGATAAGCAATTTCAAATATATGGCTCTCCATTTTTACCAAAATCAGGATACAGTTTTACACCATCTCCAAACGAAGGTGCAAAAGACCCTATGCACAATGGCAAGGTTTGCTATGGTGAAGACCTGTCTAAAACCGAAAGGGTAAAAAGGCTTGAGCTAAAGTGGCTGATAAATGCATACCACAGCACCGAGGATAAATCTAAATTTTTCATTCCTTTTTTTACAAAACTTGCAGGAACAAAAACATTACAGCAGCAAATTGAAAAAGGGCTGAGTGAAGATGAGATACGCCAAAGCTGGCAACCGGGACTTAAAGAATTCAGGCTAAAGAGAGAAAAGTATCTTATTTATAAACCTTAAAAGAAGATTTCTTAATATTAATACAAAGTGCTTTTAGATGCCATACGTGTTTTGTAACTTTCATCAAAATTAATTAAACATAATAGCTATGAATATCACCGAAACAATAAATAACACAATTCAGTTTATACTGGACCTGATAGAAAAAGCAAAAGGGTATATAGACGATGTTATTGACTACCTTAACGACCTTAAAGATAAAATAGAAGGTTTGCTGGAATATATTGAAGAAAAATTAAAAGGCATTGAAGGATTTGTTGATGGTTTAAAGCATCATGACGAAGAAGAAGTTGCTGCTTAACTTTTAAAACCTTCCTCACCGGAAGGTTTTTTCTTTTTAATTTTCCTTATCGTTTTAAATACTGCCCTGTTTATAAAAAACAAAAGGCTAAATACTATAAAAACAGGAATAGTGATAATTGCTATTTCCTGAACATCATCCTGCCATGCAGATTTAATAATATGGCTGTTTACAAAGAAAAGCGCTGTAGCTGCTGCCACAGATAACAGTAATATAAAAAATAAACTGCGAAAAGTTCTCATAGCTATATAGTTACCTGAATATCGGGATTAACAGAAAGCAGTTCTTTTACAAATTCTTCTTTCCTAACCGGGGAAATTAATATAAAGTCAAACTTATTACCATATTTTATTTCAAGCCTGTCAAGTGATAACGCCGGTGAGCTAAGCATATTGTTAGTTTTTTGCACCGACTTTATCTCATTTATAGCTATATTTTTATCAACAATAAAACCTGATTTTATATTTAAAGCTGTATGTGTAATTCTGTACTCGATTGTTAAAAAGAGATAAGCGACAAACAGCACCGAAAGTAGCAATATTATAACTGCTCCATATTCTCCGCTATTTAAACTGGTATAGAGTAAATATATGGCAGGGGCAAAAATTAAAACAATCAGCCAAGCGTCGACTTTAGATTTATAGGTACTCATATATTTATTTTTTTCTTCATTTGTTCTACAATGTTATATGCAGCAGGGCATATAGCAACATTTTTTAAGGTAAGGCTGCTTATCTGCTGAAATTTTTTTCTGTTGGTATGCGGAAACTCCCTACAGGCTTTTGGTCTCACATCATATATCATGCAGTAATTTTCATTATCAAGAAATGTGCAGGGCACACTTTGCAGCACATAATCATTATCTTCATCTATCCTTAAATACTTATCTGTAAACTGCTGTGGCTTCATTTTTAAATACTTCGCAATACGCTCTATATCGGCAGTAGTAAATAAAGGCCCCGTAGTTTTACAGCAATTGGCACAGTTTAAACAGTCAGTTCTTTTAAACTCATCATCGTGCAGATCCTGCATAACGTAATCAAGATTTTTTGGCGGCTTCTTTTTCAGCCTGTCAAAAAACTTTTTGTTTTCGTTATGCTTATCTTTGGCAAGTTTCCCGAGGTTGTTTAATAAGTGTTCCAATTTCTGCATTATAAATAATATCCTGCAAAATTAAACTTTATATATACAAGCCCCTAACTTTAACTAAAATACTATGAAAGACCTTTTTGGCAAAGCGATATTAGACTACCAGACGAATAATAATCCTGAAGATTTAGTTACGGAAACTTCAATTTCTGAAGAAGATGAAATGAGCGTGGCTTACCTTTTCAGGAATTATGAGCAGATGCCGAAACTTGAAAAAAAAGCATTGCAGCTTGCCGGGGGAAAGTTGCTTGATGTGGGGTGCGGTGCCGGGAGCCATAGCCTGTACCTGCAAAATGAAAAAAACTTACAGGTAAAAGCAATTGATATTTCTGCCAGTGCTATAAAAGCCTGTAAACTTAGGGGGATAGAAAATGCCTACAACGTAGATTTAATGAATCTGACAGGTGAAAAATTCGACACTATACTGCTTTTGATGAATGGAGCCGGTATGTGTGGAAAACTAAATAAAATATCAGGTTTTTTGCAAAAACTGAAATCTTTACTAAGTGAAGGTGGGCAGGTGCTGCTTGATTCATCTGACATTATATATATGTTTGATGAGGATGAAGATGGCGGCAAATGGATACCTACCGATACTGAATATTATGGTGAAGTAATTTTTAATATAAGTTATAAAGGCGAGAAAGAAGAGCCTTTTAACTGGCTGTATATAGATTATAATACTTTACAGAATGCCGCGCACACTAATGGTCTGCAATGCGAATTAATTATGGAAGGGGAACATTATGATTATTTAGCAAGGCTAAGTTTATAAGTTAATTACTCTACTTTTTCCTTGTACTCTCCCATTTTGAGATCTTGGAATATATCTAAAAAATACTCACCCCACTTATCTCGGGCTTTTTTAAATTCTTCTATTTCCTCTTTAGTATTAGCCAACTTTTTACCAAGGGGGGATTCATAAAATTTAAATAATTCTTCAATTTCATTAGCTATATATCTATCAAGTAAATATTCCTGAACATCATTAATATATTTTGGGATCATTTGGTCAAATCTTTCCAAAAAATCATTTTCATACTGTGGCTCAACCCACATTGCATCCTGGTATTTATTTACTTCTATATAGTTTTGAATTCCCATACATTCAATTAATTTTTGTACGGATTCATTTTCAGCATTCTGACCATTAGCTACACAAACAGATATACATGAAAAAAATATAAGCAGTAATCTTTTCATCTATATTTTTCTTTTAAAACTTTTATTCTATCTGCAAAAGAGTTCCCGGGCGGTAAGCTATTTTGCTCTATTAGTCTTATATCATGTGAGAGTTTCAGCCCCAAAGGTGTTTTTAAAAAGGCAAGCAATTTCTCCATTTCACTTAAAGTGTATTTTTCTTCGATAAGTTGTAGTAATAAATTATTGTAGTCAGCTACCAACTTATCAAAGTCTTTTAAGAATGCCTCCTTTTCAACTCCCGATAAATCAATTGTAGTAATCTTTCTAAGTGACTCATATTTACCTGTATCAAAAAGCAAATCCCTTAGTTCTTGCGTAACTGCTTTTTCGTACTTACTGATTTGCGCTGTGAGTAAGGGAGAAAACAAAAACAAAAATATCAATTGAAGATAATTTCTATATAACATATCCATAAATTAAACGTAAAACCCGGCAAAGCCGGGTTTTATAGTATATTAATATGACTTATTAGTCTTGGTACTTCATTATTATACTCTGTAATTCCATACTCCATGATTGAATTGCAGGCATAGTTGCTTCAGCAAGCTTTGCTGATTTGTCTGCCATTTTCTTTCCTACCGGAGATTCGTAAAACTTGATTAGTTGCTTAATATCATCATGAGTAAACTCTTTGGTATAAAATTCCTGCTGAACTTTTAAAAGTGGCTTAAGCGACTCTTCAAAATCTTTAGAAAATGCTGCCTGCTTATCAGCAGGAACCATAGCAATTACCTGCTTTTTTGCCATTTCAATTTGAGCATTACCTCCAGAAAGGTCAAGCAGTTTTTTTACATCGTTTGTAAAAGCGGCATCCTGTGCCATACTTAAATGTGCTGTAAGTATAAACGCTACAGCGAATAACATTTTTTTCATCCTTCTTGTTTTTAGTTTATGGTATATTTAAATATTTGTGTGTTTGTAAAGATACTCTCCATTTCGGATTATTCATAACATAATCTACAATTAGCGGAGTCATTTCTTCCTTTCTGCTCCACTCAGGCTGCAAAAACAATATTGCATTAGCATTAACCTTATCCGCCTGTTCTTCTGCAAAAAGAAAATCGTGCTTATTATGAATAATAACCTTAAGCTCATGTGCACTGTCATACACATCCTTAACGGGAAGTTTAGTCTTTTTTGGAGAAAGGCAAATCCAGTCCCAAACTCCGGTAAGCGGGTAAGCCCCCGAAGTTTCAATATGAATAGTTAATCCCTCCTTTTTTAAACTTTCCGTAAGCGGATACATATTCCATGTTAGTGGCTCACCACCTGTTATCACAATAGTTTTTGCATATTTTTTTGCATTTTCAGCTATCGTATCAATAGATGTTGGCGGGTGCAGTTCTGCATTCCAGCTTTCTTTAACATCACACCAGTGGCACCCCACATCACAACCACCTACCCTAATAAAATAGGCAGCGGTCCCTGTATGGTATCCTTCACCCTGAATGGTATAAAATTCTTCCATTAAAGGAAGCATTACTCCTTTATCTACAGCTATCTGAATTTCTTTCTTAAGCATTTATCTTTTCAATAGTTAGCAAAGATACAATATTCCCTGCGTTCACAATAAACAAAATAAAAAGCGCCCTTTTTGTAGAGGGCGCTTAAATATTCAGTCAGCTAAGCTGCCTATTGTAATCTCTTTAATTCGTTTTTAGCATACTCATCATTAGGGTCAAGCGCAAGTGCTTTGCCAAAATATTCTTTTGCTTTTGCCTTATTAGTCACTGCATAATATGCTCCAGCATTAGAGTAAGCCTCTATCAGGTTATTTTTCTGCTTGCTGATTTCAGCATCACCTTTGGCAGTTACAATCCTGATATAATTATCATAGGCTTCACCCATTTTTACGTATGCCTCATCAGATTTCCTGTTTTGGTTTACCCTTGCTTTAAACAGGTATGCATCCTGAGCTTCCGGAGAAAGCGCTATTACTTCCTCAAGAGCCTTATCAGCAGTACGCAGCCTTTCCATGTTATTTCCCTTATCTTCTTCCGACTTGTTTACGTGGTCATAATAAACTGAATAAGCAAGATAAAAGTTATCAAAGAAAAGGTTTCTGTTATCAGGGTTATTAGTAGCCTCTTCAAACACTATAGAAGCTGGTCCATATAACCTTTGATCAAATAGCTTTTTACCGATGGCGTTAAACTCATTAGTTATTTCAACATCTTTTTCGGCAGCTCTTTTAATATCAGCTATAGCTTCATTAAAAACTATAGTATCAGTAACTACAGAGTTGTTATCAGCATCAGTACTTACTGTAGATGCTAATTTAGCAAGACCTAAATAAAGATAATCTCTTGCAATAAGCCTTTCTTCTTCTACTTTACCCATAAACTCTTTCATAGCTGAAAGACTCTCCTCAAAATTGCTGTTCTCGTAAGCGGAATACGAAAGGTAACGCAGTATCCGTGGATTTACTTTATCTAATTGCTGCATTTTCTCAGCTTCTTTCTGTAGAGCTTTATAATCTCTTGCAAGTACAAGGAAGTCAGCATGCCTCATACGTGAGTTTAATGAATAATCAGTAAGGGACATATACTGCTCATAGTAATCAAGCGCTTTCTTGATATATTCATCATATTTTGAAGTATCGGTATTAGCCCATAGGTAATACGTTTCGGCTAATTCCCTGTAAACTGGACCGTAGCTTGCATTGGCAGCTATAATATTATTAAATGCGGTTATAGCCTCAGGAAAAGCAGCCCTTGTATTTTTAGTAATAACACCAAGCTGTAGTTTAGCCCTCAACAAAGAGTTGTCAAGTTCAAATGCCCTTCTGTAAGCCTTGTAAGCCTCATTATGGTTTGCGCTTCTGTAATAAGCGTCACCAAGGCTAAGGTATGCCTGTGCCGATTTAGAATCCTTTTCGGTAACATTGTTAAGTACCGAAATTGCTTTAGCATAATCAGGATTATCAGAAGCTATGTAAGCACGCCCTATATATACCAATTGGTCAGTGTCTCTCTTTTTAAGCCCTTTCTCAACAGCGTCAAATTTTGCTTTTGCAGCAGTTGCATTTCCTTTGTTTAAATCAAGATGCCCAAGTCCAATCATATTATATTCTGCATCTTTCTTGGCATCTTTACCTCTGTTAAAAAACATGGCAGCAGAGTCCGGTTCACTTTGCTTAATATATACATCCCCCAGCAAAAAGTAATTTTTACCCTGGTCTGGCTGCGATGCAATAAGTGATTTTAAAGTAGTTTTGGCATCCTGGTACTTTTCAGCATCGATAGATTTTAAAGCACTGTTTACATCCTGTGCATTTACGGCACCTACAAGCATCAATGATAAACCAAGGAATTTCATTTTTTTCATCTTGATCATTTTTAATTCTCTTATTTTATAATTAGTAGTAGTTTATAATTCATTTCTTACAGATATTTCTCTGTAGGGAATTTCGACAGGCAGTAAGCCTGACTTCAATATAATACGTTGTCCTTCAAACGCACTTATATAGGTTGCAAAACCCATGCCTAACCCATTTTTACCCTGGTAATTTAACACATAAAGCTTTCGCGTTAGTGGATATAAACCCCTTGCTATATTACTTTGGCTGGGTTTATAGTAACCCTCACCATCAGCGTCAGGTTTAACATCATTAACTGCCAGAACCTTAATTTTTTTAACATAATCTGAGATTTGCGGAGGTGGCTGCAACAGCCAGTTAATACCAATAACCCCAACCGCACCAGCATTATCATGTATATACTTTATTAGCTCTTCATTAGACTTAACAGAATATACATTATTTTGGGGCATATTCTCCTCGCCTGCCAAGTTAAGTAAATATTGTGCTGTACTTGAAGCAACATTATCAAAAACAAGATTTTTTATTTTTGATTCTTTACCCTGTAAGACTTTTAAAACTTCCTGTACATCAATAATAGTATCTGCGCTTCTTTCATTAGTAATAAAAGCTATGGCATCGGTTGCAAACTCGGTAATTTTAGGAGTAATCTTTTTATCCTTAAAATGTTGAGCTTCACTTTCTGTCAACTCCCTCGGCATTACAGCAACACTCGCAACATCGTTGTGCATTAAATCTATAAGCTCCTTTTCAGGTTTATTAATTTGTGTAATTACAGCATTTTTATAAATACTGCCAAACACAGCAATAACATCTTCAGCAATTGGCTGGACAGAGTTATCTACCAGAATATTTATATTTCCCGACAATATGGTTTCCCTTGCCGGCTGCACATCACTTTTATCTTTATCGTCTTTACACGAAATTAAAAATAAAAAAAATGTGAACAGTAATAATGGTATTTTGAGCCAGTTTTTCATGTAAATTATCTTTTTTGCATTACCCTTATAAAACGCAAAAAGGAATATACTATTAATATTATACCCAGTGCTACCCTGCCATTATACGTTAATGCCAAAGGTATATCCTTCCAGAAAATAATCATTATCCCGAGTACAAAATACATTAAAAAGAACAACAACCCTAAAACAAACAGAAATCGCTGAACTGGCGATTTCTGTGTTTGTTGTCGAGACTTTCTTTTTGAAATCATCTCACAAATATACTATGATTTAACATTAATTGTTATAGGCAGATTGTAAGAAGCCCTTACAGGTTTACCATTCTGGATACCCGGAGACCACTTTTTACTCATAGACCTAAGTACTCGCTCTGCTTCTTTACCTAATCCGTAACCTGGATCTCTTAAAACTTTTATTCCTGTCATGCTACCATCTTTCTCAACTACGAAAGAAACGTATATCCTTGCAGTCATGTCTTGCTCAATTTCAGGAATTCTGAAGTTTTTATTTACATAGTTGTAAAATTCAGTCATACCTCCGGGATATTCGGGCTGAACCTGTAGTCCGGCAGAGTTATATACTGTATTATCAGGTGCTTCAACTCCTTTATCAAGGTCTCCAGATGGTTTACCTATATTAATATCTCCTGTAGGGCTTGCTTCAGCGTTACGCGAACTTGGGTCAGCTACTTCCAGCTTTTCCTTAGTTGGCGGTTCTTCTACAACTTCTTCTTTTTTCTTTACCTCAAGAGGTTTAAACTTTACTTCCTCAACTACCGATTTAGGTGCCTGCTGCTGTTCCTGTACTGGTGGCGGTGGCGGTGGCGGTGGTAGTTCTTCTGCCGGTGGTGGCGGTAAGTCAACAACCTGGATTACCTTATCAATAGGCTCATCCTTTTCAGCTTTTAAAACAGGTATTGCATTTTTTATTACCGGAATAGCAATAGCTACCGAAAAAAGTACAACACCAATAATTACCGCCTTTGTAGTAGTTTTTGGATTTTCTGAACGGAGCTGGTATGCACCATAACTTTTGTTACGGCCCTCAAACACCATATCAATCCATCCACTTCTAAATATATTTAATTTAGACATAATTTATATTTTTAGTTTTTAAAAGATAAAGCGGCGGAATTAATCCATCCCCTTTTCTTTTAACAATTGCACTTCAGGATCTGTTATATCTCCAATGGCATATATCTTTATATCAGTTATCGCCATTTCATCAAGCACATCTATAAGATTTTTATAATGTGTTTTGTCACTTGCCTTGATTATAACAATAAGCCCTTTTGGCTGGCCATCTTCAGTTACCTGTCCTTGATAAACAGCATCAACAGCCGCTTTTCTCTGTAAGATTACCTGACGGATACCATCTTTACCATAAGTAGTTTCTGTAGGTGCTACAAGTGGCTCTGCAAACTCACCAAAGTACCATAACAAGCCATTATTCTCCCCTAAAAGGATAGTCATAGTCCTGTCATTAGCAACAGCTTGCGTATCTTTAGGTTGCTCCTTATCCTTATCCGGCATTGCCAAATTCATGGACTGTGGTTTTGACAATGATGTGGTAAGCATGAAGAAAGTAATCAAAAGGAATGCCAAATCTACCATCGCAGTAAGGTCAACCCCCGGATTCATTTTTTTACTTCTTACTTTGCCGCCTTTGCCACCATCGCCGCCGCCGGTATTTAATTCTGCCATTTTATATTATTTTTTATAATATTAAAAATCTTCGTTTCGTAATCCGGTAACAAGGAAGAACTTATTTTTCTTCTGTTCCTGTAATATATCTATTACCCTTTTTATAACCGGATATTCTTCATCAGCATCACCTTTAATAGCGATGTCAAGGTCTTTATACTCAACACCAGATTCGCCTTTGGCTATCCTTTCGTCAAGTACTGCTTTAGATGCTTCTCTTGCCGCCTTTATCCAGCTTCCTAACTGATTATTTACAGAGTCATACGGAATTCCTATCTGTTTGTTTTCTTCATTCCTTTCAGCCGGTTCAAGCTGTAAAAGCCCTTTAAGCTGGTTTAAAGGAACACCAAAACCCTGCATATTAGAAAAATCTTCATATTCCTGCTCAGTAAAATCTATATTATATTCCCTGGCTATACCTTCAAGAGTTTTTCTTCTTGTTTCCTTACCTAGGATAGTAAAAAAAACTTTACTGTCACCTACAGATATAGTTGCAAGACCTTCATCAGGCAGTTTAGTCTGCACGGTAGATTCCGGTGTATCTACAGGGTGCGGTTCGGGTATTCTTGCTGTAGCTGTCATTACGAAAAACGACAGCAAAAGAAAAGCCACATCGCACATAGCAGTCATATCTATCCTCGTGCTTTTTTTTGCTATTTTAACTTTACCCATTTTTATTAACTTATTGAAAAGCCCGGAAAGCGCATATTATTACAATACACTTTCCGACAGCTTTATATTTTTATTAAACTCTTAATATACTGATTATGCATTGTTAGCACGAGCCCTGAAACGTCTGTACGTTTGAGTGATTGTGAAACCTGCCTCATCAATAGAGTAAGTAAGTTTATCAATTTTTGCAGTAAACGCATTATAAGCAATAATTGCAAGCGTAGATGTAGCAATACCTGTAGCAGTATTAATAAGTGCTTCAGAGATACCGTTTGCAAGTGCTGCAGAGTCTGGCGTAGAACCCGCACCAAGAGCCGAGAACGCAGTAATCATACCCGATACTGTACCTAAAAGACCTGTAAGTGTACCAATAGATACAAGTGTAGATATAATTACAAGGTTTTTTTCAAGCATTGGCATTTCAAGAGAAGTAGCCTCTTCTATTTCCTGCTGTATAGC
>JBQGDD010000295.1:0-5212 GCA_052038845.1 Dyadobacter sp.
AATTATCTTTAGTAGGTATAAAACTATTCCAGTTAATCTGTAGGGTATATTCTATAGATCTTTTAAGCTGCTCAAAAATTCCTGATTTAGGTACATAAAAGTTTGCACCAAGCTCAAGGCTTTTCTCAATAGTCTCTCTATCTTTTGTGGTAGAAAACATAACTATTGGCAGCTTGCCATGTTTGCCGGATTCCCTTACTTTTTTAAGTATTTCAAGACCTGTTGTACCCGGCATATTAATGTCGAGAAAAACAACGTATGGTGTTGGTGGAGGGTTACTGAGGGCATGCCACAACTGGGTTGCGTCGCGTTGGGTTACTACTATATAATCCTTACTGATTACTTCAACAATTTCCCTGAAAAAATCTAAATCATCAAGGTCATCATCGGTATAGAAAATTGTGAGCTGGTCTTTCATAACCATGATTTTTTTGTGCGTTAAGTAAAGTAAGGTATATTACAAATATATCTAAAATGTAATGGCAGCAATTATTTTTTTGTTTTTATTTTAGTTTTTTTAAGATTTAAAAATTGAGGATAAAACTGTCTTTATTCAGTCCGTCAGTTATATATTGCCAGTTAATATGCACAATATCAGTAAGTATTTTTTTTAATTCGGCAAAATCGCTGGGCTTTTTTATATACACGTTTGCACCTTTAACAAAAGTGTTTTCTATATCCTGATCTGATGATGATGTTGAGTATATAGCAACAGTAATATTTTTAAGATCTTTATTAGCTTTTATTTCCTTAAGGCAATCCATACCTGATTTTTTTGGAATGTTAAGATCCAGGAAAATTATATCAGGTAAAGGATTATCAGATGTAAGATAGTCCATAAGCTGTATACCATCTACAAATGTTGTAATATTATATTTTGCTTTCACCTCGCTAAAGGCTTCAATAAAAAAGAGCCTGTCGTCTTCATCATCATCGGCAAGCATTATATGTAAAGGGCTCGGACGCATTTGTTTTATTTAGGTTCTGTATATCTTTTTTGCTTCATTATTTTCTGAAAGGTAGTAGGTGTTACTCCGGTAATGTTTTTAAACTGTTGCGATAAGTATGCCACACTGCTGTAATTCATCATAAATGATATTTCTGTTAGCGAGAGGTTCTCGGTTAACAGCAGTTGCTTTACGCGCTCAATTTTGTGTAATATGATAAAATTTTCTATCGATATAAACGTTACTTCAGAAAAAACCTGAGATAGTGTGCGATAGCTTTCACCAAGTTTTTCAGACAGAAAAGTAGAGATTTTAAGCGACTGCATCCCTTTTTCAGAATACAGCATTTCTATAATTGTATTTTTAATTTTTTGAACTAAAATACTTTTTTGGTTATCAACTATTTCAATGCCAAATTCCTTTAGTGCATCAATAAGTTCCCTGTAAGTTTCCATCGGGATATTTTCCCTGAACTTAACATACCCGGGTTCGGTTACCTGGCAGTTAATATTAAACCTGTCAAGTTGCTGCTGTAAAAGAACTTTACACATCATGTCTATGTTGTACTTTATGTAAAGCTCCATTATATCTCTTTTTTTATGGATGTAAAAGTAGTAATTTTTTTAATAATTGTCTAATGATAGAAATTCATAGTAAGAGATAAGGAATGACTTAAATTAATGTTGCTGAAAATATAATTAGCTTGGAAATTATTTTTAAATAAGATAAATTAGCTAAAAATACAACCAATGAGCACATATGAAGAAAAACTGAGCCTGTTGTCTGAAATGATAGCATTTGCCCAAATAGACGGTGAAATTCATGAACGCGAGTATCAGTTTCTATCTATAGTATCCTCTCAGTTAAAAATTGAGAAGAGTGTTTTTGAAAGCCTTTTTGTAAAGTTGGCTGAAAAGGTTGTAATAAAATCTGAACATCAGCGCATATTGCAGTTTTACAGGCTTGCCCTGTTAATGCATGCGGATGGTGTTCTTCATGAAAATGAGCAAATTGCTATTAGAGAAATGGGAGTAAATATGGGGCTTAGTCCTTATGCAATGAAAAGTGTTTTACTGGAGATGCAAAAATCACGGACAGGATTAATAGATCCTGATATATTGCTTGCATTATTCAGGGCACAGCATAATTAATGCCTAATTTTCAATCAGCCATTTATAGGCATCTGTAAATTCCTTTCTCCAGGATTTCTCGTTATGCCTTCCGTTTTTTACAATTTTTTTATACACTTTCTTTTTGTCTTTTACTTTTTTTAGTACTAATTCTTCCATGTGGTCTAAATCAGGAACCATATTTTTACTCTCGTGATCGCCCGCCATAAAGTAAATTTTTCCTTCAATACTTTTTGTTTCTTCCATCAGTTTAAAGATTTCATCACTAAACCAAAATGAAGGGGAGAAAACGCCTGCATTACCAAAAACATCAGGAAATTTAAGTAATGCATAAAACGAAATAAGCCCTCCAACAGAGCTGCCGAATATAGTAGTATGCTCTTTTTCTTTAAGAGTACGGTAATTTTCGTCTATATAGGGCTTAAGGATGGTTACCATAAAATCAAGATAGTCATCAGCATGTCCACCACCATAATCTTCATTTTTGTATGGTGTAAGTTCATCAATGCGGTGTACACTGCCACCATGCTCTATTCCTACTACAATAACCTCAGAATGTAAATTATTAAGTTTTTCTTCAACGTGCCATTCTCTTTTAAATGTTTCTGCATGGTCAAACACATTCTGACCGTCATGCATGTATAAAACCGGATAGTGAATATCTGCCTCATTATAATTATAAGGCAGATATACCCATATAGTTTTATCAGAATGTAAATTCGGTGCTTTTAATATAAAAGACTCAACGCATCCCTGGGTTTTATTTTCTTTGCTATCCATAATTTAAAGTTATGGTATAAAAGAAAAATATATTTATAAGTTATAAAATATTTAACCCAAAATGGCTATAAAGGTTAAACAATTGTTAAATTATTTTATGGGAACTATATTTACATATTTTCCGTTTACAAAAAGTCGTTCAACTTCTTTTCCGGTAGGGTAAGGCTGGTAGGTTACCATATATGTATTTGTTTTGCCCGGTTTGATTTTAAATTCTGTATTTTCATCAGTTGTTGTAACCTTATAAGTCTGCAATGCTTTAAAACAGGCGTATTCATTTCCATGTTCGTCTAAAAGACCGATATTTCTAAAATCAATAATCGCATCAGAACTGGAGTTGTTTTTAAATTCATAAAACAATGTCTTAAATCTACCATTGGTAGCAATGTGGCTAATTGTCCTTGTAATACCGGTATCTACAGTGACATCACTTTGTATTTTCCTGACTTTAAACTGTACATTATCGTTGTAAGCAATATAATCAGAGTCAATTTTTGAAGTTGAACAAGAAAGAATTACAGTAGTAAAAAATAAAAGTAATAGTTTTTTCATATTTTATATATTTTAGATTGTGAAAATATAAAAATATGTTAAAGAAAGCTATTAGTTTCAACAAATAGTTAATTATACTTTTTCCTGTAATGCTTTAATGTCATCTCTTAATTTAGCTGCCTGTAAAAAGTCGAGTTCTTTTGCTGCTTTTTCCATTGCCTTGCGTTTATCGCGTATCAGCTTTTCAATATCGCTTTTCGCCATATAAGTTATGTCCGGCTCGGCAGCCATTTTTGGTGCATTGTCATAATGATATTCACTAATTGGGCTTTTAGATAGTGCACTGTCAATTTTCTTATTGAGAGCTGTAGGTTTTATATTATTAGCTATATTAAAATCATACTGCTTTTCACGCTTATAGTTAGTTTCATCTATAGTACGCTGCATACTGTCAGTAATCTTATCAGCGTACATTATAGCTTTTCCGTTCACATTTCTTGCGGCACGCCCTACAGTCTGGGTGAGCGAACGGTTACTCCTTAAAAAGCCTTCCTTATCAGCATCCAGTATGGCTACAAGCGATACCTCGGGCAAATCCAAGCCCTCACGCAGCAGGTTAACCCCAATAAGCACATCAAATAGCCCTTTTCGTAAATCCTGCATAATCTCTACCCGCTCTAATGTATCTACCTCACTGTGAATATAACGGCAGCGAATAGATACTTTAGTCAGGTATTTTGCCAGTTCCTCTGCCATACGTTTAGTTAGTGTAGTAACAAGCACACGCTCATCTACCTCAACACGTTGCTGTATCTCCTCAATAAGGTCATCTATTTGGTTAAGGCTTGGGCGTATTTCTATAACAGGATCCAGCAGCCCAGTAGGACGTATAACCTGCTCTACATATACACCGCCACTTTTTTGCAGTTCATAATCGGCAGGGGTGGCACTCACATAAACCACCTGGTTTTGCATCGCTTCAAACTCTTCAAACTTTAAGGGGCGGTTATCCATTGCCGCAGGAAGGCGGAAGCCATATTCTACTAAATTTTCTTTACGGGAACGGTCGCCGCCATACATAGCGTGTACCTGGCTCACGGTAACATGGCTTTCGTCTATCACCATTAGAAAGTCTTTAGGGAAATAGTCCAACAGACAGAAGGGCCTTGTGCCGGGCAGCCTTCGGTCAAGATAGCGTGAATAATTTTCTATCCCGCTGCAATAGCCAAGCTCACGAATCATCTCTAAATCAAAGTTAGTGCGCTCTTCAAGGCGTTTTGCTTCAAGGTGCTTGCCTATTTCTTTAAAATAATCTACCTGCTTTACCAAATCCTGCTGAATTTCCCATATAGCACCCTGCAATACATCAGGGCTGGTAACAAACATATTGGCAGGATATATGTTCAGTTTATTGTATTTTTCCAGTACCTGAGATGTTTTGGCATCAAAGGCTTCTATTTCTTCTATTTCATCACCAAAAAAATGTATGCGGAAAGGTTCATCGGCATAGCTTGGGAAAACCTCGACAGTATCGCCTTTAATTCGGAATGTACCGGGGGTAAAGTCAGCTTCCGTACGGGAATATAAACTCTGTACCAGCCTGTGCAGTAATTTAGTACGCGATATTACCTGATCTTTTTCGATAGAAACTACATTTTTTTGAAACTCAACAGGGTTACCAATACCGTATAAACAGGAAACCGAAGCCACCACAATAATATCACGCCTGCCGGAAAGGAGAGAAGAGGTAGTACTCAAACGCATTTTTTCCAGTTCCTCGTTTATAGAGAGATCTTTTTCAATATACGTACCGCTAACGGGTATGTATGCTTCGGGTTGGTAATAGTCGTAATAAGAAACAAA
>JBQGDD010000296.1:0-11100 GCA_052038845.1 Dyadobacter sp.
ATCCCTTACTAAATCTTCTGCGGTTATTACAACCGCGTCAGGTTCTTTTTCAAAAACTGCCAGTTCCTTAATAAGCTCCAGCACTGCCGACATATCTTCTGCTGTTCCTTTACGGATGTTCATAACCTTAATTTGGTGCAAAAATACATTGTATTCTGCTATCTGATAATAAATTATTTTGTTTTCACAAAAATATCGATATTTGTGCCACAACTCAACTACAACGTTTTAGTAATGGAAGAACGCAACAAGACATTAGGTGAATTTATCATCGAAAAGCAGGAAGATTTCAAATATTCATCTGGAGAATTATCAAGGCTGATTAACTCTATAAGGCTTGCTGCCAAAGTAGTAAATTACAAGGTAAACAAAGCAGGGCTGGTAGATATAGTAGGTGCGTTTGGAGAGCGAAACGTTCAGGGAGAAGACCAGCAGAAACTGGATGTGTATGCTAATGAAGTTTTTATGCAGACCCTTATAAACAGGGAAATTGTATGTGGTATAGCATCAGAAGAAAATGATGACTTTATTACCATTAAGGGTATGGATGAATGCCATAACAATAAATACGTTGTGCTTATGGATCCGCTTGATGGTTCGTCTAATATAGATGTAAACGTATCGGTAGGTACTATATTTTCCATATACAGGAGGGTAACCCCAGTAGGCACACCCGTAACGCTTGAAGATTTTTTACAGCCCGGTGTTAACCAGGTAGCGGCAGGTTATGTAATATATGGAACTTCTACCATGCTGGTTTATACAACAGGTAATGGTGTTAACGGTTTTACACTTAACCCTGCCATAGGTACTTTTTACCTTTCTCACCCCAACATGAAGTTTCCTAGAGACGGCAAAATATACTCAATAAACGAAGGTAACTATGTTCACTTTCCGCAGGGTGTAAAAGATTATATAAAATATTGCCAGCTTGAACAGGATGACAGGCCTTATACTTCGAGATACATTGGAAGCCTTGTATCTGATATTCACCGTAACATGATTAAAGGGGGGATTTACATATACCCTACAAGTTCTAAGGCAGCACACGGTAAGTTGAGGTTGCTTTACGAATGTAACCCAATGGCATTTATTGCAGAGCAGGCAGGGGGCAAGGCATCTGATGGTTTTGGGCGAATTATGGAAATAGAGCCAACAGAACTGCACCAGCGTGTACCCTTCTTTTGCGGAAGCTACAATATGGTAGAAAAGGCAGAAGAATTTATGGAGAAAGCGAAGTCGTAAATTTTTAAAATAAAAATTATAAAAATTAGCCACCAATTATGCAGTAGTGTAATTTGTGGCTAATCTTTTATATGGTAATTTTTTATGTAGTGCATTTTAATTGTATCATTACTTATTTCCATAAAGCCAAATGTTTTACTGTTCGAATAGAATAAATGCGTATTTTGAGAGGATGGGTTATGGTATTTATTTTGTTTTTGCGGTATGTGCACTTCGTGTCCTATATCAGCTACATTTATGAGATTACCATTATTAAGTTTAGCAATATACGTATGTAAACCTTCGTTCATTATATAAAATAAAGAGTCTTTATGTATTATAGATGTAGCTATCTTTAATTTGTTATCCCACTCATAACGGTCATCTTTAAAAATATTGTAAACTCCTTTGTTATATTCACTTCTTTCACGTTGATTAAATTTGATTAATCTGTCTGTGTCTAAAAACTGTTTATAATAATCTTTACCGCAGTTATACAGCAGTTTAGGGTTTTCAATAACATCAATGCTATGCTCTGTTATCAAGTAATAAAAACCATTTAACTGACTAACTTCGTTAGTTGGAATTGTAGCTTCATAATCAATACCTGTTTTTTTATCCTTAAACCAAGTTGCTCCACCCCATTCTCCAAAATTAACCGATGTAACATAGTAATCTTCATCCTCATAAATCAAATCATCTACCGTCTTTATGGATTCCCACTTTTGCTTGTCCAAATTCAGGTAATAAGTAGTTAGATCAAATGATTTAGCAATGATACTATCATTGCGAATGTGTATGTCAGTATCCCAAAATTGAATTTCCATGGGTAAAGTAATTTTGCTCACACTGTGGTACCCCTTTTTAATTATATAGAAATTATTTAAATCTTCATTATGAAATTCATCACGAATTATCAACTGGCAGTAATACGCATCCTTAAATTTAATCCCATTATACAAATATCCCTCTATGTTAATATCTATTGTATCTGATACTATAGTAAAGCCATTTATAGTTTTTACGGTGGTATCACCAAAGTAAACATTTTTTTCTTTACATGAAATAATCAATAAAATTGCTGGTATTAAAATCTTTAAATTCATGATGTTAAGATTAAAGGTATTATGCAAACGAAAAAAAAATAGTTTAAAGTATATCCATAAAAATACCCCCAAAAAACCTTAGTTT
The DNA here is from genome assembly GCA_052038845.1 of Dyadobacter sp. GTDB lineage: Bacteria > Bacteroidota > Bacteroidia > Flavobacteriales > Flavobacteriaceae > Flavobacterium. The sequence continues at coordinate 2,416 of JBQGDD010000296.1, forward strand.
CTTGGGGGTGTTTTTTAAGCTTTTTTATTATTTATTCATATTCTGCATTTCATATACAAAATTGTCGGCATCAACGCCCATTACTAATAGGGATAGGGCTTTGTCAACAATATACTTTACATTGCCGGGTGTAAAGCCCAGGGCAAGCGCAAAACGAGTTAGTATCTCTTTTTGTTTTGGACCCAGCATATGCTCTGCATATACCATTCTCGAAAGGTCGTATAAACGCTCAAGCCTCTGCACGTGCAGATGAGGTGGGTTTACCGGATATTTATAAGGGTTAGATAATATCTCGCTGTATTCTTCCTGTGAAATTTCAAGTCTTCTGGCAAGTTGGTCAAGAAATGTTCTTTCTTCAGGACTAATATGCCCATTTTCTAAAGCAACTCTCACAATAGATGCAAAGTGACCTTTATTCCTCTCCTTAAATCCGCTATCGAATAAATCTGAAATTGACATATAGTTATTTATTTTGAAATTTTGCGCAAATATAATTCTATATTTTCTGTAAAGTATATTTTTTTAAAGAATTTTCATATTTATATAATCTTAAATAATAGAGTTTAAACATCTTGATAAAATATTTGTAAGTTTACCGCTTTCATAAAAATCATTACAATGTCAGACTTTGCATTCTACTTTAACCTAGGGCTGGACCATGTTCTTGATATTAATGGCTTTGACCATGCACTTTTTATAATAGCACTAACTGTGCCATTTAACTTTAAAAACTGGAAAACAGTTTTGCTGCTGCTCACACTTTTTACAATTGGGCATACTATATCGCTGCTGCTCTCTGTTTATGAGGTTGTAGTTATAAAAAGCGACCTGCTTGTGGAGTTTTTGCTACAATTAACCATACTTGCAACGGCACTTTATAATTTTGTAAAGCTGAAAAAATCTGCATCAGGGCAAAATATAACAGTTGTAGCATTTACCACACTTTTTTTTGGGATAATACATGGCTTTGGTTTTTCCAGGTATTTAAAAATGATATTAGGCGATACCCAGCGGGAGAAGCTCTTGCCTTTACTTGAGTTTGCTTTGGGCATAGAAATAGCGCATATAATTGTAGCGGTAGTTTTGCTTATAATATCCTATATAGCACAAAACTTTTTCCGCTTTTCCAGGCGCGATTGGATATTGGTAACTTCGGCGTTTGTAGTGGGTGTAATACTGCCCATAATTATTGAAAACGAAATTTGGTAAATTTTTAACGTGAATAAATTGCCATAAGCCTTACTTTTAAAGGCTGTTTTGGCTTGTGAACTATAATGAAAGATAAAAAGCTGGATAAATACGACAGGGCGTATTTAAGGATTGCAAAAGAATGGGGGCAGTTGTCTTACTGCCTTCGTAAAAAAGTTGGCGCAATTATTGTGAAGGATAGGATGATAATTTCCGATGGATACAATGGTACCCCGTCAGGTTTTGAAAACTGCTGTGAAGATAATGAAGGGCTCACAAAATGGTATGTGCTTCATGCAGAGGCAAATGCTATATTAAAAGTAGCCAAATCAACCCAGTCCTGCGAGGGGGCAACGCTATATATAACAATGTCACCCTGTAAAGACTGCAGCAAGCTCATCCATCAGTCAGGCATTACACGTGTGGTGTATCAAAACTGCTATAAAGACGACTCCGGCATCGATTTTCTTAAAAAAGCGGGAGTAAAGGTAGAGTGCATCCCGGATCTCGATTAATATGCAATGAAAATAAAAAAGATATACCTGCCCATAATTGTTTCTTCCTTTTTAGCAATAGGTGTGCTGTTAGGGAGCTTTCTTAACTTCCCTGCACAAAGCCGGGGGCTTATATCGGGTTCGCATAAAAGCAAGCTGAATAAACTTATTGACTTTATTGACAGTGAATATGTAGATAATGTAAACACAGATTCTATTGTTGACCTGACTGTAAACAGTATTCTCGATAAGCTCGACCCACACTCTGTTTATATTGCAAAAACTGAAATGGAACAGGTTGCCCAAAGTATGAAGGGCGATTTTGTTGGTATTGGGGTTAACTTTTATATGTACAAAGACTCTGTAGCTGTAATTAAGCCTATTGTAGGCGGGCCTTCGGATAAAGCAGGAATAAAGCCCGGTGACAGGATATTATATGCAGGTACTGATAAACTGTACGGCAGGGAGTTGCCTAATGACAGCCTTTTTGCAAAACTTAAGGGAAAAAAAGGCTCAAAACTTACACTTACAGTGTACAGAAAAAGTGAAGATAAAAAGTTTAAAGTAAACCTTACCCGCGATGTTGTGCCTATAAAAAGTGTTGATGTATCTTTAATGGTTACACCTACGCTTGGATATATAAAAATTAACCGGTTTGCCGAAACAACTTACAGGGAGTTTCGAAAATCGCTGGAAGCATTAAAAGAACAGGGCTTACAGGAACTTGTTATAGATCTTAGGGATAATGGTGGGGGATATCTTGAAAAAGCGGTTGAAATTGCCGATGACCTACTGGAAGATGACAGGATTATAGTTAAAACAAGGAATAAAAAGAACCGCGAAGATATAACTAAAGCCACCAGTGGCGGACTGTTTGAAAAAGGCGAGTTGTATATACTGATTAATGAAAACAGTGCATCAGCCAGCGAAATACTTGCAGGTGCTATACAGGATAATGACAGGGGAACTGTGGTAGGCAGGCGCTCCTTTGGTAAAGGTTTAGTGCAGCGCGAAATGCCTTTGGGTGACGGTAGCGCAGTACGCCTTACGGTTGCGCGCTATTATACACCTTCAGGGCGTTCTATACAGCGCAGCTATGCAGAGGGGGGAGAGGCTTACTTTGACGATTTCTCCAAACGTTTTGAAAGTGGTGAGCTTTATGCCGCCGACAGTATAAAGATTGCCGATACGTTAAAATATAAAACTGTTAAGGGCAGGGTTGTATATGGTGGTGGCGGAATAGTGCCTGATGTTTTTGTACCCATGGAAGGACAGCATGGAGATGAAGCTATTACATTGGTTATGCAAAGCGGAATTGTGAGCTATTTTGTTTTTGAACAGCTTGATAAGGAAAGAAACAGCTTTAAAGGCCTAAACCAGCAGCAGATAACTGATAAAGTTACCGGCACAGATGTATATTACAACGCTTTTTATAATTACCTTAACCGAAACGGACTTTCGTTTAACCTTGGTAAGCACAAACAAAAAATAAAGCGTTATCTCTCGGCAGAATTTACAAGACAGTTAATTAGCGAAAAAGCATATTACAAACTCATATTGCAGGAAGATAATATGATAAAAACATTAACAGAGCAAAGAGAAGATTAAAAAGTGTAGCTAAGCCCCAGCCCTAACATTTGCTTTAGCTGTATTTTAGGCCCGCCTGTTACTAACTGCCCATCAACTTCGCGGGTAGATTTTATATCATCATCATATATAAGGTGGGCGCCTATGTTTGCTTTCACATATTCGTTTACAGTCATGTCAAGCTGCAATTGCCAGTCAACATCTACATTTCCAAATTTGTTTAAATAATCAGTATATAATGTTATCCTGTGATCCATCATTATATTTTTAGAAATTTGCCTTTTTATCTGGTTGGTTACTAAAATACCCACCTCTACACGCATATTTCTGCCGGATCTTATCATGTTGCCGGCATCATCAAAAACAGCAGCTTCAACACCAAAAGCTCCCTGGTTGGCAAGCCTGTTGTTAGTAACAATTGTTGTTTTATTGGTAAGTGGTGAAAGATATACGTTGAGCCCCAAATCTTTTCGGGAATATTCGCTACCAACCCCTAAAAATATATATGCAGGCGATAAAGGCCCCGAAATTTCATAAGTCGTGTTCGGGTAGGCATAACCATTGGCAAACTGCGTGTTGAAAGTAAACCGCGCACTATAGTACCAGTTGGATAGCGTATCTTTTCTGTATCCGAAGATAGAGTTTAGCTGAATCTGGTCATCTGTTTTTCGCAGTTCCTGTCCCTCCTGGCTGTTTAGCCCGTAACGCATTATAAGCTCATTTTTCCAGCTTACGTTATTTTTAAGGTAGTTACGTGTAAAGTTACCTTTGGCAAGTACCGCTACAGAGTTATTACCACCCACACTCCAGTTAACAAATGCTATTTGATTAAGGTCGGCACCCACCCTATTGGTTTTTTCCCAATACGTAATAGAGTCGGGAAGTGTAGTTACAATTACCTGGGCTGAAAGTTTATTAAAAAAGGCGGCGATTAATACTATAATCGTAATACCTGCTTTGCTGTTCATTACAAAATACAGTTTATAGATGCGGTACAAAATTCGTTATTTTATATAAGCAGAAAAAATATCCTGTAGGTTTTTAACGTCAATACCACAGTATTGTTGTAGTTGGTGCACAGTTCCATGAGTTATAAACTCATCAGGTATGCCTAATTGGTTTATATTCAGCGAGTAGCTGTTTTTTGAGGCAAAGGAAGCAATATTGTTGCCAAAACCGCCTGTTGTAGTACCGTCTTCTATTGTGATAATGCTTTTGTGTACAGAAAATATTTTGTGGAGCTGTGCCTCATCAAGGGGTTTTATAAACCCAAAGTGGTAATGCGAAAATAATTTTGCATCATCACCCATAGCCTCGAGTGCTTTAATTACATTGTTTCCAATAGTGCCTGTAGATAAAACCGCAACTTCTTTACCACTGCGTAGCTGTGTGGATTTACCAATTTCAATTTTTTCAAAAGGTTTTTGCCAGTCGGTATTTTCTACCCTGCCACGGGGGTAGCGTATAGCTATAGGGTTATTTAAACCCGTTTGCGCCGTATATAAAATATTGCGGAGTTCACCTTCGTTTAAAGGAGCGTAAATTATAAGGTTAGGAATGCAGTTAAGGTAGGCAATGTCAAATACTCCATGATGTGTTGCACCGTCTTCACCTACAAGCCCTGCCCTGTCAAGGCAAAAAATAACAGGTAGATTTTGCAAGGCAACATCATGTATTACCTGGTCATACGCCCTTTGTAAAAATGTGGAATAAATATTACAGTACACAATCATGCCCTGTGTTGCCATGCCTGCTGCAAGGGTTACAGCGTGCTGTTCGGCTATGCCTACATCAAAAGCCCTTTCAGGGAAAGCCTCCATCATAAATTTCATAGAGCTGCCTGAGGGCATTGCCGGGGTTATACCTATTATTTTTTGGTTTTGCTGTGCCAGCTCAACTAATGTAAGCCCAAAAACATCCTGATATTTAGGTGGAAGGTTTTCATCAGCTACAGCCATTAATTCACCTGTTAGTTTATCAAATTTACCCGGTGCATGATACTTTACCTGATTTTCTTCAGCCTGCTTTAATCCTTTACCCTTTGTGGTAATAATATGCAGGAATTTTGGTCCTTTTTTATCTTTAAGGCGGTTAAGTTCTTTTATCAGTGCGTTAATATCGTGACCGTCAACAGGGCCGGTGTAATCAAAATTAAGCGACTTAATCATGTTGTTCTGGCGCGGATTTTTGCCTTCTTTTACCTGTGTAAGATAATTTTTAAGTGCACCCACACTTGGGTCTATACCAATGGCGTTATCATTCAGGATAACCAAAAGGTTAGCATCGGTAACACCGGCATGGTTCAGTCCCTCAAACGCCATTCCTGACGCTATGCTTGCATCGCCAATAACCGCTATATGGTTTTTATCTTTTTCTCCCTGTAAAGAAGCCGCTATCGCCATACCCAGTGCCGCAGAAATTGAGGTTGATGAATGCCCCGTTCCGAAAGTATCATAAATACTTTCACTGCGTTTAGGGAAACCGCTTATACCTCCCAGTTGCCTGTTAGTATCAAAATTATTTTTACGCCCGGTAAGTATCTTATGCCCGTATGCCTGGTGTCCTACATCCCAAACCAGCTGGTCGTAAGGGGTATTAAACACATAATGCAATGCAATGGTAAGCTCTACTACACCAAGGCTTGCACCAAGATGCCCTTCTTTAACCGAAACAATGTCAATAATAAAATTGCGCAGTTCCTGTGCCAGTTGTGGTAGCTGGTCAGCGGTTAATTTACGTAAATCGGTGGTTGATTTTATGGTGTCAAGTAGGTTTTGCATGGATACAAAAATACAACTTTTACATTTGAGTTGTTTTCATTGAGTGTTATAGTCTTTTATTAAGTAGCATCATTACTTTCTTTATATGCTATGCTTAAAATTCAAAGTGTATATTTGTGCCCTCAAAATATTTCCTCATAATTTTAATAGTAAATAAATGAAAAAAATAATTACTGTCTTTACACTACTTATAAATTTTATAGCCTTTTCTCAAGAAACAAAAAAGGTTTCAGGGGGTTACATTACTTTTAACAGCAATTCAACAGTATATTTTAAAGATATGATACTTGATGATGAAAATGTAACTTATTATACAGAAGCATCACATCAAATGACCTACTCTTTAAGCGGAGTGAAAAAAATAGTAGATAGTTATGGGAATTTAATTTATCAGTCTGCCAAAGAAGCTGAAGCTATGAAGGAGGGAAAGGCAGATTATATTGTTAGAGAGAAAGCGGAGGGTGAGAAATTAGTGTATAAATCATCAACTAAAATACTAATGAATGGTGAAAAATTAGATAATAAAACTCTGAAGCAGCTTTTTGGGGATGATAGATTAATATATGACCAGTATAAGAGAGGTAATACCGGAGCAAACATTGGAAGTATAATGATAGGCGGCGGTGTAGGTCTTTTTATTGGTGGTGGATTAAGGAATTATATAAATGCTAATAGTGATAACCCAAAAAAAGGCTCTCCTGCATTACTTATAGCGGGTATTGCTATTGGGGTTGTAGGCATCCCTGTACGGATAGTAGGAGTAACCAACATGAAGAGAGCAGTTCGTGATTATAATAGTATATCAGTACGTCAGGAAGTTTCATTTATACAACGGTCAGAATTAAAAGTAACAGCGGGTGTAGGCAGCGTTGGTTTGCAGTGGCAATTTTAATATAGAAGTATAAACTTTAAATTGGTACTTTTATAGTTATGGAAAACATTTTTACCGATGAATATTTCATGAAAAAAGCTTTTCAGGAAGCAGAGGCTTCTTTTGAAAAGGATGAAATACCCGTTGGTGCTGTTGTTGTTGCAAACAACCGTATTATTGCCAAAACCCACAACCTTACAGAATTGTTAAACGATGTAACAGCCCATGCTGAAATCCAGGCTATAACATCGGCAGCAAATATGCTTGGGGGTAAATATTTAACCGGGTGTACACTTTATGTAACGCTGGAACCCTGCCAGATGTGTGCAGGGGCATTGTATTGGAGCCAAATTTCTAAAATAGTGTTTGGTGCGGCTGATGAACATAGGGGTTACCGTGCAATGGGAGCAAAGCTGCATCCTAAAACAGAAGTAATACAGGGTATTATGGCGCAGGAGTGCGGCGCTATTGTAAAAGCGTTTTTCAGGCAGAAGAGGAAGTAATAAAGTAAATTACCTATATACTGGGTTCAATATCTCCTGTTTGTACCTGCTGCTCTTTCCATTTTTTATATTTATCAACATCTGTACTTACCATTTTAAGGCAAAACGCAAATACAGAGGCATCATCTATAAAGCCAATTCCGGGGATAAAATCCGGTATAACATCAAATGGCAGTGCCACATACAGTAATGTTGCACCAACAGAAGCTATAACGTGCCAGGGCACAGTTTTGTAATATCCCGAAGCATAATCTTTAATCATAGAGAACAGAAGTTTAAAGTCGGTAGTAAAGCGTGACAGCTTTTCATTTTCTTTAAACTTGGTATAAAGTAGTTGCCCTTTCTTTATAACTTTATTAAGGTCATTTTTAGTAAACCTTTTTTTAGCTTTAGCATACTCTTTTGCAGCCTTATCTTCATTAAACTCTTTCATTTCTACTTATATGTAAAAGCTAATATACAAAAATATAAGTATTTTGTATGTTAATTATTGTTCCTGACAACATAGGTTTTAGCCCATAAGTCACCAAGCCTTTGGTTTTTAGGTGTGTTTTTAATAGTGATTATACCTATAACTCCAAAGAAAAACATATCAATCGGGTCAAGCAAATGTCTTTTTAAAGATTGAAGAAGATTAGGTTTGTTATTTCCATTTACTGTAACAGGTTTTATATCTGTAATACCATTACCAATTGTGGCTCCAAAAACCTGCTCTGTACCAATAATAAAAATAAGCCAGAATAACACAGGAACGAAACCATAAATACCTGTTAGTTCATAACCATCGTCAGTTGGTGTACCATACTTGGTTATGATAGTAAATAAAGAAATATATACAAAAGTGTAATCAATAAGAGCAGCTATAATGCGCCTGTTTAGATAAGGTTTAATGTTGTTTTGATTCATTGCTTTGTAGAAATTAAATATAAATACCAAAACCAAAGAATATGTTATGCTGAATTTTCTCTCTTCTCTAATTCAATTTCAAAACTTTGCCTCATTGCCTTACAACTTCTTCTGCCTTTATTATATTTACAGTTTGTTTCACTTTCGTAAAGGTTGTTAATTGCATTTTCAAGTTCTGCAATAGATAGTTCGTTCGGGTTTTTAAAGCAAAAATCTATCTTTTCTATTTTACTTTTTCATTCTCTAATTCATGAAATTTATCCAGAGGAATTTCAGTACTTACTTCTGTTATTTTATGTTTTGTAGGGTGTATGGTTTTCCGGTCAATTAATTTTAGATACTCTTCTTCTATTCTT
>JBQGDD010000297.1:0-6005 GCA_052038845.1 Dyadobacter sp.
GCTATATTTGCTTTAAGTTTTTTACTATCTTTTTCAGCTCTTATTGCATCATAAATTTTTCGGTTTATTTTACCTAGTTTGGTAAGTTCTTCTTCCGGCATACCGTCTGCTTTACCAAACATATAGTTTTGCAGCATCAGGATTTCATCTCCAGGTATGGCAGTGCCTGCCATCATTACCACAAAGGCTACATCTTTGTTGTTTACAGCTACAATAGGCGCTACTGTACCGCCTTCACTATGACCAGCAAAACCAATTTTTTTAGTGTTTATTTCTTTCCGGGTTTTAAGGTAATTAAAAGCTGCTTCGGCATCTGTAGCAAAATCCTCAATAGTGGACCCTGCAAAGCTCCCTTTAGATTCTGCAACGCCACGGTCATCATAACGCAGTACCGCTATGCCGTTTTTAGTTAAGTGGTCTGCAAGTACTAAAAAGGGCTTGTGTCCCAAAAGTTCCTCATCACGGTTTTGAGGGCCGCTTCCTGTCAGTAATATAACTGCCGGATAGTTTCCTTCTTTTTTGGGTAATGTTAATGTTCCGGCAAGTGTTATGCCTGCTTTATCATTTTTAATAGTTACATCTTCAGTATAATAAGGGTAAGGTGCTTTTGGCTCCTGCGGTCGGTTAACTTCTTTTGCCTTCGGCATTTCTTTAGTTAAGTTTAAAGATAACGGATAGCCATTTTGTGTAAAAGTACCCTTAAATCCGTTACCTTCAAAAGTGCCTTTATATTCTACTCTTCCTTCAGGTATAGCTAAAGTAAGTATATTGTTCTGAAAATCAGTAGTTGTAACAGGGATACCCATTGCTCCCTGATCCGGGCTGTCCAGTGTAGATGTATACTTATCTCCACCCTTTTCAATATTAACGGTTATCTTTAATTCACCGCCGGGAATAACCAAAAGCCCGTGCCATGCTCCTGTAATATCCTGAGCTGTGAGTGTTGTACATAAACAAATAAATAAAAAACTGATAATTTTTTTCATGATAATTTTAGTTAAAGGTGATTGTTAGATATTTAGCAAGTGCTTCGGCAAGTATAATTGCTATAGCAAATAAAATTTTATGGAGTGTTGTTTTTACATTTGATGCTGTTTTAAAACCTTTATATAACAGTATTATAAACCATACAAGTATGGCAATTGCAATTACCCCTGTTACTAAAAGGAACGCCATTTCTGTTGGGCTGAAATTTATAGCCAGCGGATTTCCGTCAGATGGATTTTCTATTGAATTTAAAAAGCCTGTACAGTTAAAAAGCATAATAAAAAAGAAGGGGACTCTTGCTACAATTACCGTATTTAAGATATCTATAGCCCTTGACCTTTTATTTATCAGTTTTGACAATAGAAACAGAAGCAGCCAAAACGAAAATATACAAATACCATTATCTATAGCTGATTCTAAAAAACCTACTGTTCCCGAAAAGCTTATAGACATAGTGCCTACAAACTTACCGTTAAAAAAATAACCCGCATAAATACCAAGCAGCGTGAAAAGCAAACCAAAAATTAAAAGTTTAGTTTCGCTGTATTTTTCAAATGGATTAAGAAATGTCTTCATGCTGACTATGTTGTTTGCAGTTGTTTTACTTTTTCTATAAGGTCGTCAAGTTTATTGCGCACGGTTGGGTAGCTGTTACCCATTTGAGTTGCCATTTGCTTAAGGCTACCGCTCGATAAAAAAAACTGAAGTATAAAATGCTGTTCTTCCGCATTTAGCTGAAGGAGGACAGGTAAAGGAAAGCTACCTGAAACCTGTGTAGTGCATTCAGGGCACGATAACTGCGAAACTGTAAGTGGTGTAGAGCAGCTTGGGCAGGAAACCGGAAGTTTGGGTATTGCCATATTTAATTCTTTAAGTTTAATGCAAACTTAAATAAAATTAAATAATAAATAAATAAAATTAAAAATATTTTTAATTAGTTGTATTTTTTAATAAACAAAAAAGCTCCTGTGAGGAGCTTTCAATTAAAATTTATTCCTGAAGTAATATTTTGAGTCAAGATCATCATCTTTAATATTACTGAAGTTTTGTGGTTTTGGTTTCGGTTTTTTTGCTGCTGTTTTCTTTTTCCACAACTCAAAGTTGTCAGCAGATAATTGTTTACGCATAATTTCAGTTACTTCCTTTTCAGATAAACCAAATATTTTTTTAATCTCTTCGAAGGGTTTCTTCTCTTCCTGGGCAAGAGTCACTATCCTCTCAAGTGCTTCTTTATCCAGATCCGTGCGGTTACTCTTTTTCATCAGATGAAATTAAAATCAGATATTATTTTTTTATGTTTAAAATTTGTTAATCAATATTAATAAAAAAAATAATTTAATTAAAGAAAAAGTGTTTGAAAGTTTGACGTTAGCCTAAAAATTTAACGTAGCCGCTTTATTATGTATATAACCATGTCCAATAAATCAGTGCAAGCTGTAAGGGCAGCCTTGCTATCAGTACCCATTTAGATAAACCCATAGATGCTTTTTTATTGGTTAGCATATAAATATTGGAAGGGAAAACAGCTATAAGTAACACTATAATGCCCCATGCTGCATAAGCTGTAAACTGCGGTATTAATAGTACAGCACCAAGTACTATTTCGGCTATACCGCTAAGTATATTTAGTGTTTTAGGAGCAGGAAAGTATGGCGGAATAAGCCTTGTGTATAGCCTGGGAACACGAAAATGGTTTATTCCCGCCACGATATATATAAAAGCCATCAGGTACAAGTGCCAGGGTAAAGACATACAATTACTGTTTTACCCAAAGTTACACAATTAACCTTTACGCCTTTTGATATTCATCAGTACAATAGCGGTTAGTATAAGCACTATGCCCAGCCACTGTATAAGTGTTACCTTTTCACTGAGTAAAAAGTAAGCCATCATTACAGATACCGGAAGCTCTAAAGATGATACTATACTCCCCAAACCTATACCTGTATAGGGGAAACCAATATTTAGAAGTATGGGTGGTATTATAGTACCAAAGAGAGCCATTATAATTCCCCATTTAATAAAAATAGAAAAATCATAACTGCCTATCCAAGTTATGGCGGTAAAAATACCCACAATAGCTGTACCGCCTAAAAGCATAAAGAGTCCTCTTTTTGTTGGGGGCAGGTGTACCGCTATCCTGTTAGATGTAAACATGGTTGCAGTGAAAGATGCTGCAGCCAGCAGTCCCCATACAATCCCCCGCCAGTCGGGGAGTGTGTCGCTTTTTATAAGGTTGGTTGCCATTAAAGTACCTGTAAGTACTATAAGCACGGCAATAACTTTTTTTGGGGGTGGCAGTACTTTTGTCAGGATAGCTTCCAGCACCACACCCATCCATACTGTTTGCATGAGCATAACTATACCTATAGAAACCGGAATGTATCTTACGGCAACATAATAAAATACACTGGTGAACCCCATAGATGTGCCAGCCAGCATAAGCATGGTTATATCTTTTCGGGTTGGCTTTAAAACCGGCTTGCCTTTTTTCAGGCTTTGGAAACATACAATAATAAACATACCTAACAGGCCCAGCAGCATTTGAGATGAAGTAACTTCGGCAGTAGTGTAGCCTTCACCATAGGCAAGCTTTACAAAAGTGGCAAGCATACCGTAGCTTGACGCGCCCAGCCCTACTAACAAAACCCCTTTTAAAACTTTATTATTAGTCATTATTACCAGTTTTAAATAAGCGGGCAAAGATAGGGCATTGTTTTTATTTAAGCGTGGCAGGTGCAAATTTTGACAATAAAGTAACACTTTGCCGATATACTAAACTAAATGAGTTTACAGTTACTAATAATTCACCGCCTTAACTATATGCCTTATGATAAAAAATACATTACTGTTGCTTATACTGTTTCTTAGCTGTTCTGACAGCAGGCATGATGAGGCGGTGGTTGTAAGGGATTATTCAGCTATACATACAGAGGCCCTTGCTTTTTGCGGCGAACAGTGTTTTAGCGAAGATTTTTATTTTTTGATAGATATGAGTATACACTCCGGTAAAAACCGTTTTTATATTTATGATTTTAAGCAGGCAGAAATTACAGACAAAAGATTGGTTACACATGGCAGTTGCGATGTTTTTGAGGGCAACGCTACAAAATGGCAGAAAGCTGTTTTTAGCAATAAAACAGACAGTCACTGTTCTTCAAAGGGAAAGTACAAAGTTGGCAGCCGCGATTACAGCTCCTGGGGTATAAATATAAAATACTGGCTTGAGGGGCTGGAAGAAACAAACAGCAATGCAAGGAAGAGGGTAGGGGTTCTGCATTCATGGGATGCAGTGTCTGATAAAGAAGTGTACCCCTCTTACAGCCCGTTAAGCTGGGGATGCCCTGCTGTATCAGACGAGTTCATGAAAGAGCTTGATGCGGTGCTTAAAAAAACAACTAAACCGGTATTACTCTGGATTATTGACTAATTCTTTTGATTTGCCTCTTCTGTAAGGTCGCTGAGGTGGATTTTTAATGCTTTTACCGATATACTTACTTCCCAAAAGGAAATGGCGAGTGATGCCAGCATGAGCAGTAAACTTAACCCGAACATATACGTTCCCCAATTGGTAATTTCGAAAAAAAGCAGCGACATGGCGAATACCGAAAAAAACAGGCTCAGCACGCCATATATCTGCATGTGGCGGATGAGTGTGAGCCGCAGGCTGAGGTTTTGTATTTCGAGCAGTATGCTTTTAGTTTGATTTTCCTCATAATTTTTTTTCAGCCCCCTTACAATACTGGCTATGGCTAAAAACCTGTTGGTATAGGCCAGTAATATTAATGAAGTAGCAGAAAATAAAAGGGCAGGGGTTTCCAGCGATAGTGCCATGGCGTAGATAATTTGTCAGTATAAAGGTACTGTTTTCTGATTAATTTTTGCGGACATAATTTGTATAAACATTGGCAAACCTCTAACAATCGCCAAGCTGTTTATATGCTACTTTTAAAATAAACAAATTAACTGTAGCATTATGGATTCTATAAACAAACAACAGCCCGAAGATAATTTTAAAAATCTTGCAGGGCAGGAAGCACTTGATAAAATAAAGGAACTGGCAAAAGCGGCAGGCTCCTGTTTTTTCTGTACACAGATGCAGACAGGAAAACCTTTTGACACCCGCCCAATGGCAGCCGAAGAGATTGATCATGAGGGTAACTTTTGGTTTTTAAGTGCTGACGATTCCCATAAAAACAAGGAACTGGAAGCCGACCCGGCAGCGCAGTTGCTGTTTCAGGGTTCTGCGTACAGCGATTTTATGAGTTTGTACGGTAAATGTACCATAAGCAAAGACAAACACAAAATAGATGAACTTTGGGACCCTATGATGAAAACCTGGTTTACCGAAGGCAAAGACGACCCACGCATTACCGTACTTAAATTTACCCCAACAGAAGGTTATTACTGGGACACAAAACATGGTATGGCAGTTGCCTTAGTAAAACGTGCTTATGGTGCTATAAAAGGCGAAACTTATGATGATAGTGTTGAAGGGGAGATTAGACCGTAGTAAAAAATATTTATTCAAGATTTTGAATACATGTTATAAAGTCCCTTACAATTTCTGACTCCTTGAGGATATTTTGTGTTTTTAGATCTGTAGCAATATTTGCACAAATATTGCTACATAACATTAGCTTCATACCTAAGGTATCAAATTTTAATTCAGGTTTTTCTGTATTATTATGAGATGAAACTTCGCGTAAAAACTCTAAAATAGGCTTCCGATCGTAGGCAGAGTGGGTTCTCTTGATCCTGTCTCCAGACTTAATTATGGAATATTTTTTCTTTCTCAAGATTTTATTGGCAGCGTCTATAACGATACCACAAGGTATAAAATCTTCAATCTCTATATTATCATACGTTTGACCGTCATAGCGAGAAATTAATTTATTATGTAGCTCAATGTGGCTTAATTTCTTTTTACCAGCTTCACTGTTGAGTGAATTATATACATCTTTTGCTTGATCACGATCATATATTGCTAGTATTTTAGGTTTTTTTTTCAAGTCACT
>JBQGDD010000298.1:0-9954 GCA_052038845.1 Dyadobacter sp.
TACGTAGGGTCAGGATTGTAAGCATTCTGGAAATCCAGCCTGCTGTTGCCAATCATACCAAACTGGTAAGCAACATTGGTGTTTAAAGTATTTCTTTCATTTAGCTTCCAGTAATGGCTAAGCATAAATATTGGCTCCTCAACGTCTTTATCACGCGAGTTTCTTTTCTGTCCGTCCTGCCAGCCCCAAAATGAGTTGTATTTTACACCGGCAAGGTCTGTAATTTCCTGTGTATTTGGAGATACTTTACCTCTTGTGTTTTGTGCATAAATTCCGGTAAAGTCAAGGCTGTGGTTTTCGTTAAATTTCTTTTCAACACTTACAAAGAAAGAGTTTGCACCATAATCAGTACCTTCAAAGTGTCCTTCCTGCGCCCATCTTCTTGAAGCAGAAACTACATAAGCCCATCCGTTAGCATCAAGCCCGGAAGCATATGTACCCATAGCCCTCCAGTTGTAGTTAGTGTTAGAACCTGAAAAAGATATCCTTCCGCCCGGCCTGTATAACGAAGCGCGCGTGTTAATTTCCTGAGTACCCAATATACTACCAAAAGTATAATCAGACGGTGCAGAACCCAGTGTAAACTCCTGGTTACGTGTAGCGTCGTTAAGTCCGCCCCAGTTGCTCCATTGCGGGCGTCCGTCGTATATTTTGTTCATGCTGATACCATTAATCATAGTAACACCATACTCATTGTCAAGACCCCTTACCCTAAAACGCGCAAGCCCCCAGTTAAAGGCTGCTGTTTGCTGGTAAACATCTCTTGCCGCCTGTAAAAGCCCTGCTGTGTTTTCAGATCCGCTGTTGTCATCACCAAGGTCATTTTCTGTAAGTGTAATAAGGCTTAGCTGCTGCTCTGTCCTTATATCCATCTCTAAGGAAACTATTCCTATATCAAGAGTCTGCCCTTCGGCAACCTCAAGGTTAAAAGTTTGTGGCACATATTCAGTTGTGCTCACGGTAACAGTCCTGCTACCAGGTGTAACATCTTCAAGAAGAAAATCACCTTCGGCATTGGTTACAATTGTGCGGTTTGTGCCTCCTAATGTAATTGTAACATTTTGCAAGGACTTTTGCGATTTAGAATCGACCACTTTTCCTTTTACCGCTCCGGGGAACTGAGCCCATGCAAATACTGCCTGCATAATGAGTAAAAGGCTGAATGCTAGTTTTTTCATAGATAGTATTAAAAATTAATTCGCTTTAGTTAAGTTAAAAATTTCTTAACGGGCGCAAATGTACATCATTTGCAAATAATAACTACTTTTGGCACCTCATTTGTTATAAAACTTGATGTTAAATTAATATTTGTTACATAATGCTTAAAAAATCTTTTACACTATTTATTGTTTTCTTAACCTGGATTAATGCACAATCGCAGGACAATCAGTATAGTGTGCACACAATTGCCTTTTACAATGTAGAAAATCTGTATGACACCATCAACGACCCAAAGGTTAATGACGAGGAGTGGCTGCCTACCGGAAGTCAAAAATGGACAGGCAGCAAATACAGGACTAAACTGGGTAATCTTGCAAGGGTAATATCTGAAATTGGTACTGCCGAGAACCCTAATATGCCTACTGTACTTGGCGTTGCCGAAATTGAGAACAGGGGCGTACTGGAAGACCTTATTAAACAGCCTAAACTTGCAGGTAAAAATTATGGCATCATCCATTTTGATTCGCCCGATCGCAGGGGGATTGATGTAGGCTTTTTATACCAAAAGGCGCATTTTACACCTACAAGTTATAAAAACATTCCGCTGATTGTAAGACTGGGTAATGACGGTATGCCTGAAGATAAAAAAGAGGAAGATACTGATGATAAGCCCCAGACAGAAGGCAGTACAAGAAGGCTTTTAACCAGAGACCAGCTTCTAGTTACCGGATTGCTTGATGGCGAGGAAATACATTTTATAGTAAACCACTGGCCATCGCGTTATGGTGGTGAAAAAAGAAGCAGTCCCAACCGGGAAGCTGCTGCTGCACTAAACAAAAAAATAATTGACTCCCTCTATAAAATTAACCCTGACGCCAAGGTAATAACTATGGGCGACCTTAATGACGGTCCTTACAATAAGAGTATTAAAAAGGTATTAGGCGCAAAAGGTAAAAAAGATCAGGTAGGTAAAAATGGTTTGTTTAACCCGATGGAAGAAATGTCTCAAAAAGGTGTAGGCTCTCTGGCTTACCGTGATGCTTGGGATTTGTTTGACCAGATGATTGTTACTGAGCCATTGATAAGAAAAGATTACTCTTCATTCCGTTTTTGGAAAGCGGGAGTGTTTTCTAAGCAGTATATGAAACAGGCATCTGGGCAGTATAAAGGCTACCCAAACCGTAACTGGAACGGTGTGCCGGGCTATAGCGACCACTTTCCGGTATATTTATACCTTATAAAGCAGATAAATTAATAAGATGATATAAAGGTTAGCTTCGGCTAACCTTTTTTATTTAGTACCTTAGTACAAATTTAAAAAAGCATAACATCATGGCTGTCATGAAACCTTTTAACCTTAATAAATGGATAGATGAAAACCGCCATTTATTAAAACCGCCCGTTGGTAATAAAAATATCTATCCGCTGTCAAATGATTATATCGTTATGGTAGTGGCAGGCCCTAATGCCCGTAAAGACTACCATTACAATGAAACCGAAGAACTGTTTTACCAGCTTGAAGGCGCTATAAAAGTAATTATACAGGATGAGGGCGAACGCAGGGAAATGGAGCTTAACGCAGGTGATATGTACCTGCATCCGGCAAAAACGCCGCACTCACCTGTACGTGGAGAAAACTCCATAGGGCTGGTAATAGAACGTGTAAGGGCAGGGCGCGGTTTTACCGATGGGCTTTTATGGTTTTGCGATAACTGCAACCATAAGCTGCACGAGGTTTTTTTTGAACTGCATGATATAGAAAAAGATTTTCTGCCACATTATAAGCATTTTTATAATTCGGAAACGTTGCGCACCTGCGATAAATGCGGTACTGTAATGGAAGCAGACAATCGATATACGGATGGAGAGTAGCTATGATATATTTTGTTTATGCTAACAGATTATCATTAAAGCAGTAATACTTACACCTGAAATTATCAAAAACATAAAAAAAAAGTATATTTGTAAAAATATAACAGGAAACAGTATAAAAGTTAAAAATGGCAACAATAGCAGACCAATTCGGTATTAAAGATGCCCTGGCTAAACTGGGTATAAAAGAAATAAACGAAGGGACTTCAACAGGAAGCAACAGTTTTTCTAACGGAGAGATAATAGAATCATACTCTCCCGTAGATGGTACACTAATAGCTAAAGTAAAATCTTCTACTAAAGAAGATTATGAAGCAGTAATGGAAAAAGCTTCTGAAGCTTTTAAAACTTGGAGGCTTGTGCCTGCTCCCAAAAGGGGTGAAATTGTACGCCAAATGGGCGACGAACTGCGTAAATATAAAGAGCCACTGGGGCAGCTTGTTTCTTATGAAATGGGTAAAAGCCTTCAGGAAGGTTTAGGCGAGGTACAGGAAATGATAGATATTTGCGACTTTGCAGTAGGTTTATCGCGTCAGTTATACGGGCTTACCATGCACAGCGAAAGACCAATGCACCGTATGTACGAGCAGTACCACCCGGTGGGGGTTGTAGGTATTATATCTGCCTTTAACTTCCCGGTAGCGGTATGGAGCTGGAATGCAATGCTTGCATGGGTGTGCGGAGATGTATGTGTATGGAAGCCAAGCGAAAAAACACCACTTTGCGGTATTGCCTGCCAAAACATAATAAAAACAGTATTAGAAAGAAATGATATTCCTGAGGGCGTTAGCTGCCTTATAAACGGTAGGGAAAACGGCGACCTTATGAATAATGATAAGCGTATTCCGTTAATGTCTTTTACAGGTTCTACAAAAGTAGGACGCCACGTATCTAAAACAGTTGCTGAGCGTTTTGGTAACACCATACTTGAGCTTGGCGGTAATAATGCTATTATAGTATCTGAACATGCCGATTTAAGTATGGTACTGGTAGGTGCTGTATTTGGGGCTGTAGGTACTGCAGGACAACGTTGTACTACTACAAGAAGGCTTATTGTACACGAAAGTATGTATGATAAAACCATCGAAGTACTTAAAAACGCTTACGGACAGTTAAAAATAGGCAACCCGCTGGACAGCAACAATCACGTAGGGCCGCTTATTGATAAAGATTCTGTAGCAAGCTACCTTAATGCAATTGAGAAAGCAAAACAACAGGGTGGTAAAGTTGTAGTTGAAGGCGGTGTTATGGAAGGCGAAGGCTATGAAAGCGGATGCTATGTGAAGCCATGCATTATAGAGGCCGAAAACCATTTTGATATTGTACAGCACGAAACATTTGCCCCAATATTATATGTAATGAAGTACAGCACACTGGAACAGGCTATCGAAATGCAGAACAGTGTACCGCAAGGTTTATCTTCTTCTATATTTACTAATAATATGAGGGAAATGGAATTATTCCTTTCTCAGGCGGGGTCTGACTGTGGTATTGCTAATGTTAACATTGGTACATCGGGTGCAGAGATTGGCGGAGCCTTTGGTGGTGAAAAAGAAACAGGCGGTGGGCGTGAAAGCGGGTCTGATGCCTGGAAAGCTTATATGAGGAGGCAGACTAATACTATAAACTATGGTTCTCAACTGCCATTGGCACAGGGAATAAGGTTTGATTTGTAATTCATCATTCTTACTTATAAAGTGTTTATAATTGAAACCGGGCAGCTCTAAAGGCTGCCCGGTTTTTAATTAAAAATTTAATATTTTTATGCTAAATTCTATATATGCGATATAAATTACTCTTGGATGAAAGTGGCGATCATGGTTTAAATAATATAGATCAAGGATTTCCTGTATTTGTTTTGTGCGGAGTTTTAATTTCGGACAGTGAATATCAACGTATGAAACAAATGCTAAATGAATTAAAAATAAAATATTGGGGTAGCTCAAAAGTAATTTTACATTCACGAGATATTAGAAAGTGTAATGATGAATTTCAAATATTATTTGATTTACAAGTAAAGGATGCATTTTATAAGGATCTTAATAAAATAATGACTGATATCGATTACACAATAATTGTGGGAGGAATAAGAAAGGAAGACTTTATAAAAAAACATGGTAAATTAAAAGATGATGTATATGAAGTTGCACTATCCTTCATTTTAGAAAGAACTATATTTTGCCTAGATGACAAAGAAGATGCAGAAATATTAGAAATTGGAATTGAGAAGCGAGGTCCGAAAGAAGATAAAAAGTTATCTGCACATATTGAAACCATTAGGAGCAATGGAACTTACTATGTTAATGCAAATAGATTTAGAAGGCGAGGGTCAAAACCTCATTTCTTTGCTAAAAAAGAAAATATTAGCGGTTTACAAATTGCTGATTTATTGGCTTATCCTATTGCAAGGCACATAATCGATCCTGAAAGAGTAAATCTTTCATATGAACTTATTGAATCAAAAATCTACACTAAAAATGGAAAGAAATATGGATTGAAAATATTTCCTTAAAAATAAAAGACCTATCATTAAAATATGATAGGCCACTTTATCGACCGGGAGACACCCCAATCCTTAATACAAAGATAATCAAAATATTTGTAATATCAACTTTACTTCACCCACAAACTATCTGTAAAGTAATGTTTGCAGTCCATAAAATTATGGGTAACGGCAAACCCTGATTTTGTAGCCAGTGCTTCAATTTCTTCAAAGCTGTATTTTTTAGAAAGTTCCGTCCATATCAGTTCGTCTTTTTCAAAGGCAAAATCAGCATCTAATGCTGTGCTGTGCACCTTTTGTTTTTTAAGGCTCACCAAATAGCTGTTAACCTCTCCGTTTTCAGGGTTATAGTCGCAGTAAAAATCAAACTGGTCAAGTTTAATATCGGCATCAAGCTCACGATTAATCCTTTTAAGCAGGTTCATGTTAAAGGCTTTGGTAATACCATGCGGATCGTCATACGCTTTTTGTATTATACGCGGATTTTTTTGTAAGTCCATGCCCATAAGCAACAGGTCGCCCTTTTTCATCCCGGCATTAAATTTCTTAAGCAAATTAAGGGCATCCTGCTGTTTATAGTTGCCAATGTTACCACCTAAAAACAGGAACAGGTTAGGAGTATCATCATTGGCAAGGTCTTCCAGTATATCAAAATAATCGCCTGTGCGTGGTTCCATATCTATACCCGGCAGGCTGCTTAATATATTTTTCTCAAGGGCATCTATAGCTTCCTGAGATATATCTATAGGCACATAAGTAAAATCTGCACCTTTTTTCATAAAGGTAGCCAGTAGCTGTTTTGTTTTAAGTCCGTCGCCACTGCCAAATTCCACGATATTGAATTTACCTTTAAAGTTTAGTTTTTGGAGTATTTTGTCTGACTGCTGCGACAGTATTTCAAATTCGCAATCAGTAGGGTAGTACTCAGGCATATCCATAATCTGCATAAAAATGCGGCTGCCGTCATCATCATAAAAATACTTAGATGATAAATGCTTATGTTGTGCCATAAGTCCTGCTAAAACATCTTCTGCAAACGGTGTGTGTAAAACGGTTGTTGTTTCCATAATATTATTTTTTTACAAGGCGAATGCCGTTAAACTGCCACCGCTCATCAGGATGGAAAAAATTTCTGTATGTATTTCTGCTGTGTTCAGGGCTTGTAGCAGATGATGCTCCCCTGAGTATCATTTGATTAATCATGAATTTACCGTTGTATTCGCCCACAGCACCTTCGGGCTTGGTAAATTTAGGGTAGGGCAGGTAGGCACTGTTTGTCCACTCCCAGCGTTTGCCCCAGTCCAGCCTTCCGGAAGCCGCCTCCCATTCAAACTCTGTAGGCAGGCGCATGCCTTTCCACTCGGCAAAGGCTGCCGCTTCATAAAAGCTGATGTGGGTCAGTACAGCATCGGGGTTAATCTCGTGTAAACCATTTAAAGTGAAGTGTTGCCACTGCCCTTCAATTTTATGCCAGTAGAGCGGAGCATTTATCTGGTTTTGGTTTACCCATGCCCAGCCTTCGTCCAGCCAGTATTTAAAGTTTTTATAGCCGCCATCGTCCATAAAAGCCATAAATTCGGCATTGGTAACGAGTGAATTGCATATTTCAAATTCATGTATGTAGGCTTTGTGCCTGCCGTGCTCATTATCAAAATTGAAACCTTCTCCTGTATGCCCAATGTCATACACGCCTTCGGGTATGGTAATAAAACCCTCCTGCGTGTTTTGTTCATTTTCCCAGGCAATATCTTCGCTGTAAACGGGGAAGGTAGGGTTGCAGCCCAGTATGTATTTTATATCGGTTATTAAAAGTTCCTGATGCTGCTGCTCATGGTTTAGCCCAAGTTCTACAAGGGTGTGTACCTGTTCGTCCCTAAGCTGTAATAACAGTTCCATGTGTATATCTACATACTTGCGGTATTCGTACACCTGTGTTACCGAAGGGCGGGTTATTGCACCCCTGTTTGCCCTAAAAACCCGCTTGCCAACAGTATTATAATAGCTGTTGAAAAGGAAGCTGAAATCGTCATCAAAAACCTTATAGTCTGGTAAATGTTTGGTTAATACAAACTCTTCAAAAAACCAGGTGGTATGTGCCAGATGCCATTTAGGTGGACTGACAAACAATGCCGGTTGTGGCACGTAGTCTTCAGTATGAAGTATGCTGCATATAGCTTCGGTGTGATGCCTTACGGACTGGTATTGCTCTAAAAGGGTCATGCTGTTTTCTTGGTTCTCGAAAAGGTTAACCTTACTAATTTACGAAGATTGTTAAGAAGGCGTTTTTTTCGTGCCTTTTTTAACCAAAAAATAACAGTTGTTGTTTATGTATAGATAATTATGTTACAAAGTTATCAATACTCTATGCTTTTTAAAACCTGTATCCTACACCAATACCCGCATTAACTTCAACGGCAGAAAAGCGTTCGTTAACATCGTCATTAAAGTTGCGCCCTATATTAGCAAAAGGGGCTATGGTAAAGGTATCTCTCCACACCCATTTATACCCTATCCCTAAACCAAGTATAGGGTTTTCCATATCGGTTTTTACTATAACATCATTAATTACTTCTTCATGATGCCCAAAGCGGTATTTAAAAAAGGGAGAAAAGTAAAAGTCAGAGCTCCTGTCGCCAGAAAGGTAAAAGTTATAGGTAAGCATTACACTGTTGGTTTTAAAAACCTTGCCCCGTGCCGGCCGTTCTGCAAGGTAAGAAAAACGGTCGTTTATAAGTATATCTATGCCAATTGATTGGTCATTGGCTATATAGCGTTCGTAACCTACCTCAACAGAGCCTATAACTATTGTATTAAGTATGTTTACCTTAACTTCGTTTTGGGTTTGTGCCTGTGCTGTAAAAAATGAGATAAAGGCAATTATGGCGAGTAGTATTTTTTTCATGGTAATGGTTCTTTTTACAAATGTAGGTTTTTTTAAATAGCAATAAACCGGCTTTTTAATTTCTGCCGCTTTCTTCGGGATATAGCTTATATACAGGGTCGCTTTGCCAGTATTCTTTACTATCGGCATCCATTACAGTAAGCGGACCTTTAAAAGCAGCACCGGTATCTACATTCCAAATATTAGCTTTATTAATCGGGGTTGTTTCGCCTATGCGCACTACAGGCGTATGCCCTATAAAAATTTCTTTATACAGGGTAAAGCGCTTGGGGTATTGCGGGTGGTCATGGTCAAGGCTTTCATCAAGAGCAAGGGCTGTTTCCCAAAGTGTTCTTTCCCAGTAAAACATACGGGTAAAATATTCTTGCTTTACCCCGTTAAGGTTAGTAAACCCGGCATGTATAAACAGGCGGTTATGGTTGTCCAGATAATAATCTTCAAGGCTTTCAAGAAACAGTATGTGCAGTTCTCTTTTATCTTCGCTAAGGGCACGGTACTTTTGGGTAGTGAGCTGCCCGCCATGCGTAAACCACTTCTCTGTATATTCGCCGCTTTTAAGCCACTCTAACAATAAATCATCATGATTGCCACGCATAAAGATACAGCGGTATTTGGCTTTCAGTTTTATAAGGTAATCGATAACCTGTGGCGACTCCCCCCAGCCATCTACATAATCGCCTAGAAAAATAAGTTCGTCTTTTGCAGTTATTGCTGCCCTTTCAAAAACCTGCTCCAGTGCCCTGTAGCCTCCATGAATATCGCCTATTACTAATGTTCTGCCCATATTATTGTGAAAGAAAATTTTTTAAAAGGTAAGAAAATATCTCAAAAAGAAAATATTTTTTTGAATGTTAGTTAACATAAGCCTTACTCGCCGTTGTGGTCATACTTCATTTTGCGCAATACCCGCATTGCTTCTTTAAAAGATATATATGCTGAGTTATCGGGCAATGCCTTTAGCAGCGGTTTGGCATCTATCAGTTTTTGGCGGGCATCATCAAAACCATTCAGGTAGCATACCATAAGGGTTTGCGGCAGGTTGTTTAAATCTTTCATTTCCCTTTCGGTTAAGTGCATTCCTTTTTCAAGTTTGGTAAGCAGGGTGAGGTTAGCATTGTAAATATGAAACATCATTTTGCGGTTATACTGTGGCGGGTTAAACAACAGCGTGCTTTCCATTTTATAATACCCGTTATCCTGAAAATGAATGCTTACTTCCTCCAGTGGGTAATAACTTGTTTTATCGTTAAGCCCTAAGGTTATGTATTCTGTTATAGAAAAGGTATCATCGCTATACCTTATGCTTACCTCATCCAGTGCGCTGTAAAAAAGCTTTACCTGCTCGTTTATCAGCTCTATATCTACACGTGAATAATAAGTATTACCCTTTACAACCTTTTTATGCCCGGCCCAGCATACTATAAAGAGTTCCTTAAACACCTTATAGCCCGAAGACATATCTTTATGGCGGTTGTTTAAAAAATCTATAACCCCCTCCAGAGTGTGGGCTATGCTG
>JBQGDD010000299.1:0-1996 GCA_052038845.1 Dyadobacter sp.
GCAATACAGGATATTAAAGAACGTACAGAAGAGGCAAGGCAAAAAGTAATAGCAGGAGAAGCCAGCCCCATTTTATATTTCATGGAGCTGAATAAAATGGACATTGGTATCCTTTCCGGTTATGTTGGGCTATGGAAATGGCGTATTAAAAAGCATTTTAAACCAAAGGTTTTTACAGGGCTTAGCCATAAAGTGCTCGCTAAGTATGCCGAAGCATTTTCTATTACTACAGAAGAATTAAAAAATTTTAAGGGCTGATAAATGAAGACTGACTTTAAGCATCATCAGTCGGCACATTGCGAAAATGGTGTTGCATCAAATTTACTAAAGCACAACGGGCTGAATATTAGTGAACCTATGGTTTTTGGTATTGGTTCCGGGCTTTTTTTTGTTTACCTCCCTTTTTTAAAAGTTAACCACGCCCCCGCATTTAGCTACAGGCCTATGCCGGGACTTATATTTAACAGGCTGGCAAACCGCTTAGGGATAAAGATAAAACGGCAGAAGTTTTCGGGCAACCAGGCGGCAGAAAAAGCACTTGATGAAAACCTTAAAAATAATATACCTTCCGGGTTGCAGGTAGGGGTGTATAACCTTACTTACTTTCCTGATGATTACCGTTTTCACTTTAACGCGCATAACCTTGTGGTATATGGCAAAGAAGGTGATAATTACCTTGTAAGCGACCCGGTAATGGAAACCGTAACTACGCTTACAACTAAAGAACTGGAAAAAGTGCGTTTTGCTAAAGGCGCATTTGCCCCAAAGGGGCAAATGTATTACCCTGTACATATTCCTGAAAATATTAATTTTGATAAAGCCATTAAAAAAGCCATTAAAAAAACATGCCGCGATATGCTTGCACCTGTACCACTGATTGGTGTGAAGGGTATGCGGTTTGTAGCAAAAGGAATAAAAAAATGGCCTGTTAAACATGGTGTAAAAAAGGCTAACCATTACCTTGCCCAAATTGTGCGTATGCAGGAGGAGATAGGTACAGGCGGTGGCGGTTTCAGGTTTATATATGCTGCTTTTTTACAGGAGGCAGCAGTTATCCTTAAAAACGAAAAGCTAAAAGAACTTTCGTTAGAAATGACTGAAATTGGCGACCTATGGCGTGATTTTGCTGTAGAGGCTGCCCGTGTTTATAAAAACAGGAGTGCGAAAAATGATGTATATACAATGCTTTCGGGTTTGCTTAATGCTATAGCAGACAGGGAAGAGCAATTTTTTAAAAAACTGAAAAAAGCTATATAGCCCCCTATATGGATAAAGCCATTATTGAAATACACTCTCTTTCTAAGAAATATAAAGATGCTGACTTTTTTTCTGTCAACGATTTGTCATTGCGTATAGAAAAAGGAGAGATATTCGGTTTGCTGGGTCCTAATGGTGCGGGCAAAACTACCCTTATATCAATGCTTTGCGGTCTTATAAAGCCTACTTCGGGTACATTTACCATAGAGGGTCATACGTATCATGATGACAGTTATGCCATACGCAAAACCATTGGTGTAGTACCGCAAGAATATGCATTATACCCTACACTGACGGCTAAAGAAAACCTGATGTATTTTGGCAGTATGTATGGGCTTAAGGGTAAAGATTTGAAAAATAAAATTGCAGATGCATTAAACTATCTCGGGCTTTCTAAATTTTCAGATAAAAAAATAGATACCTTTTCGGGGGGGATGAAACGCAGGGTTAACCTTATAGCGGGTATGCTTCATCATCCTACCGTCCTTTTTTTAGATGAGCCTACAGTAGGGGTAGATGTGCATTCTAAAAATGTAATTATTGACTATCTTAAACAAATAAACAGTGAGGGTACTACTATAATTTACACTTCCCACCACATGGTTGAGGCGCAGGATTTATGTACCCAGATTGCTATTATAGATAACGGTAAAATTTTAGATAAAGGTGCGCCGGGCGTACTCATAGCTACTACAGGCAGCACAAACCTGGAAGAGGTGTTTTTAGCATTAACAGGAAA
>JBQGDD010000300.1:0-5713 GCA_052038845.1 Dyadobacter sp.
AAAAGGCGACCGCGTGGTAGTCCCCTTCCCTATTTCGTGCGGTTCGTGCCATTTTTGTAACATAAGCTTACCTACGCATTGCGAAAATTCCAATCCTGAACATTATGGTCCTGAAGGTGGGCTTTTAGATGGCAAAGGCGGGGCACTTTTTGGCTATACTGATTTATACGGTGGCTACAGTGGCGGGCAGGCAGAATATGTAAGAGTTCCCTATGCTGATTATGGCCCCAGAGCAGTACCGGATAATTTAACCGATGAAGAATCCTTGTTCCTAACCGATATATTCCCTACCGGATGGGCAGCAATAGACTGGGCAGAACTAAAAGGCGGAGAAACAGTGGTTGTTTTTGGCTGTGGGCCTGTAGGCATTATGGCTATGAAGTCGGCATGGATACGTGGTGCAGGGCGTGTTATCGGGGTAGATATACAGGATTACAGGCTTGAAATGGCACGCAAGAGTGCAAACGCTGAAACCATTAATGCAAAAGATAATGATGCCGTAGAACTTATAAGAGATATGACCGGAGGCTATGGTGCCGATGTATGTGTTGATGCTGTAGGTATGGAGGCCGATCATGGTTTCTGGACAAAAGCGAAAAACGTTGTTCAGGGAGAAGTTGGTACTATGAAAGTATTGGAAAGATGCTTTGATGCTGTGCGCCGTGGCGGTACTGTAAGTGTAGTTGGCGTTTACGGTTCACCTTATGATAATTTCCCATTATATCAATGGTTTGATAAGGGACTAAAAATAAGAGGCGGTCAGGCTCCGGTACATAACTATATAGACCACCTTATAGATCTGGTAAGTACCGGAAAGGTAAAACTTGATGATATTATTACACATAATGTACCTTTAAGCGAAGCATCTAAAATGTATGATATCTTCAATAAGAAAGAAGATAATTGTGTGAAAGTAGTATTAAAACCATAACATACTTTATACATAAGTTGTAAATTTAAAAGCGGTGGCAGTAAGGTCATCGCTTTTTTGCAGTAAACAGGTTAAATGATAGTATTATGAAAGCATTATGGAAAGGGAGTATAAGTTTTGGCTTGGTAAATATACCCATCAGGTTATTCAGTGGTACAAATCAGCATAGGGTTGACCTTGATATGATAAGGCAGAAAGATAAATGCCCTATTCAGTACGTTCGTGTATGCAAGAAAGACGGTAAAGAAGTACCCTGGGATGATATTGCTAAAGGCTATCGTAAAGATAATGGCGATTATGTAGTAATTGATAAAAGCGACTTCGAGAAAATTTCTCCTGAAAAAACAAAGACAATAGACATTTTTGAATTTGTAAAAGAAGAAGAAATCCCTTCTAAATATTTAGAAAAGCCTTACATAACAGAACCTTCAAAAGATGCTAAAAAAGTGTATGCATTGCTAAGAGAGGCCTTAAAAAAGTCTGGTAAAGTTGGGCTTTGCAAATTTGTAATGCGTACTACACAGCATTTAGGAATACTAAAGGTTGAGGAAGATGCTATCTTATTAATCCAAATCCGTTTTGATGATGAACTGCGTGATCCGCACGAAGTAAAACTGCCATCTGATATTAAGATTTCCAAAAAAGAGATTGATATGGCTATGTCTATTATCGACCAGCTTACAGAGGAGTTTGATCCGTCAAAATACAAAGACACTTATAAGGCTGACCTTATAAAAATGATTAAGAAAAAAGCGAAGGCCAAACCCGGTGCAAAAACACCTGCTCCAAGAAAAAGAAAGAAAACTACAGAAGCAAAAGACGATTTACTGGAGCAGCTTAAAGCAAGCCTTGCTGCCGTTAAAAACTAGTTGCCATGAAACTTTCAGAATATAACCGCAAAAGGGATTTTAAAAAAACAGCCGAGCCTAAAGGGAAAGTAAAAAAAGCTGACAAAGCATTGCACTTTGTAGTGCAGAAACATGATGCGTCAAGGCTTCATTATGATTTCAGGCTGGAAATTAATGGTGTGCTGGTAAGCTGGGCAGTTCCCAAAGGCCCTTCGGCAGACACTGCTGATAAAAGGCTCGCCATGCACGTGGAAGATCACCCTATGGATTATATTGATTTTGAAGGCACTATCCCGAAAGGGCAATATGGCGGCGGTACTGTAATGGTTTGGGATACGGGGACTTTTTTTGCTGAAGGAATTGAAGATTATAAGGAAAGTGAAAAAATACTGAAAAAGCAGTTAAAAGAAGGCAACATCAAAGTAGTGCTAAATGGCGAGAAGTTAAAAGGCTCTTATCATTTAGTACACATGAAAGGCAAGGAAAATGCCTGGCTGCTCATGAAAGGTAAAGATGATTTTGCAGGCAAAAATAAATTCACGCAAAAATCTGTTCTCACCGGGAGGACAATGAATGAAATTGCCAGCGATAAAAATTCTGAAGTGTGGAACAGTAATAAAGACGATAAATCTAAAAGTAAAAGGGCTACAAAGAAGCCTACAGATAAAAAAAGTGAAGATGCCTCTGTATTTACAGCCGAAGATGTTGCTGATGCCAAAAAACTAAAAGGTTTTCCGCATAAATGGCGGCCACAAATGGCAACGCTGACTGATGAAGTTTTTGATAATGACGATTGGATTTTTGAAAACAAATATGACGGTTACCGCGCACTCATACAAATAGAAAAGGGTAAGGTAAACCTGATATCCCGCAACGGACTGTCTTTTAATGATAAGTACAGCGAACTGGTTACAGCGTTTGCCGATGATAATAATGATATAATCTATGATGGTGAAATTGTTGTAGAAGACGATAAAGGCAAAAGTCATTTTCAGTGGTTGCAATACTACAATGATAATCCTGAACGTGGTACTTTAAAATGCTATGTTTTTGATATTTTATATTTTAACGGATATGACCTCACCCCTCTTCACCTGTTACAACGCAAGCGCATTTTAAAAGCGTTATTGCCAAATAATGATACCATAGTATATTCTGACCATACTGTTGGTAAAGGAACCGAAGCACTCAAAACAGCTACTAAAAACAACAGTGAAGGGCTTATTGCTAAAAAAATAACATCTCACTACCATGTCGGTAAACGTACAAAAGACTGGCTTAAAATAAAAGTAACTCAAGAGCAGGAAATGGTTATAGGCGGTTATACCGAACCGCAAGGCTCAAGAGTGGGCTTTGGGGCATTGCTGTTGGGTTATTATGAAGGCGGTAAACTAATTTATTCCGGTAAGGTGGGTACTGGCTTTAACAATGAGGTATTAGAGGAACTGCACGCTACACTACAGAAAAGGGAACGCAAAACGTCTCCGTTTGCTACAAAGCCCGAAGAACGAAATGCACACTGGGTTACGCCTAATTTAGTTGCACAGGTCAAATACAGCGAGTGGACAGAGTCCGGCAGCCTGCGCCACCCCGTTTTTATTGCGCTCAGGAGTGATAAAGATGCGAAGCAGGTTGTGCGGGAAAAACCCATACCTGTAAAAGAAAACAGTGATGCTAAAGCTATTACAGCAAAAAAAGGCTGGGATACTGATAAAGTTGAGATTACTAACGCTGACAAAATATTCTGGCCCAAGGAAAAGCTGACTAAGGGCGATGTGATTAATTACTATGATGAAATGGCGGAGTATATCCTCCCCTACATTAGTAACAGGCCACAATCGCTGCTGCGTACGCCCGATGGTATTAAAAGCAAAGGTTTTTTCCAGAAGAATGTTGAAGGCATGGTTCCCGACTGGGTAAAGACGCATAAAATAAAATCGAAATCTACCGGGAAGAGTATTGAGTACCTTATATGCAATGATAAGGAAACGCTTATATTTATGGCTAACTGGGGCTGTATCGAGATAAACCCCTGGAGCAGCAGCCTGGGTAGCATAAACAACCCAGATTACATTATTTTTGACCTCGACCCGAATGAGGCTTCGCTCAAAGATTTGGTAACTACCGCCCAAAAGGTAAAAGAGGTACTGGACAGCCTGAATATAAAGGGTTACCTAAAAACATCCGGTGGTAAGGGGCTACACGTGTTCATACCAATTAAGCCGAAATATACCTATACCCAAAGCAGGGATTTTTCGCATATTATAAGCCAACATGTACACAAGGCACTGCCTAAAATTACCAGCCTGGAGCGTAGTCCCGCCAAGCGTAAAGGCAAAATATACCTTGACTTTTTACAGAATGGCAAGGGTAAAACCATGGCGTGTGCCTACTCCCTGCGCCCGCGTGAAGGCGCTACCGCAAGTACCCCGCTTGACTGGGATGAGCTGAACAATAAAAAATTTGACGTAAAAAACTACACTATTACTACCCTGCCAAAACGCGTAGCTGAAAAAGGCGACCTATGGGCTGATTTTTTTGATAACGCTATTGACTTGAAGGAGGTTTTAGAGAGGTTAGGATAAAAAGTTCACTATATATTCTATAACAATATTTTTACATCATTACAAATATTATTATTGGTGTTATCAATTTGTAGATAGTGATAGTTATATTAGCAAAATTTAATTCAAAGTAAATTTTAATGGCAATATCAGATAAAGACAGAAGAAGTTTATGGGCTAAATCAGGTAATCGCTTTGCTATTTGTAAAACTGAACTATTTACTAAAGCTGTTGGCAGTGAAGTTAATGTCGGTGAAGAATGCCATATTATAAGTAAAAAATCCAAAGGTCCAAGGCATAAATATTTATCAGAATATGACGTTTATAATAACTACTTGTTATTATGTCGTAATCACCATAAAATGATTGATGAGTTAACTGATACATATACTGAAGAGCTATTAAGATATATAAAAAGTAACCATGAGATGTGGGTAAGTAGTTCTTTAAGTGAAAACAAAATTAAAGAGAAAGAACCAAAATTTTTGTTTCGAATTTCATCAGGAAAAGAATTATCAAAAGTACTGGACGGTGCTCATGGGTTGAGGACAGATTACGATAATATTGATAATGAGAAAGAAGCTGAATACATTGGTAATTTCGCGCAAGATCTTTTAAATTATTTAGATATGTTTGACATGGCTGAACCCTATGATAAAGCTATATTGATTTTCAATTTGAATAAACTTATTGAAGATGTTGAATATAATGGTTATTACATTTTTGGTGAAAGAGATTTGGAAAACTTCAGGTTTGGAAAAGATAAGTCTGAAAAAGTTCAAATCGCTACAATAGTTATAAAGAAACGTGAAAGCGCCGATATAATTAAAATTGATTGATTAATGATAGAGAGTTGAATTATTATAATTAGAAAAACTTAAGAAAGTTATAATAAAAAAAGCTGCCCTTGTGAGGCAGCTTCATTATTTATCGTGGTTTAGGGTTTATCCTAAAACTTCTTTTACTTTAAGTCCTATTTCAGCAGGAGAGTCAACAACGTGTATTCCGTTTTCTCTCATAATGCGTTTTTTAGCTTCGGCAGTATCATCAGCACCACCCACAATAGCTCCGGCGTGGCCCATTGTACGTCCTTTAGGTGCAGTTTCACCTGCTATAAAGCCAACAACTGGTTTCCTGTTACCATCCTCCTTAATCCACTTGGCAGCATCTGCTTCAAGCTGTCCGCCTATCTCCCCTATCATTACAATACATTTTGTTTCAGGGTCGTTCATAAGCAGTTCTACAGCCTCTTTAGTTGTAGTACCAATAATTGGGTCGCCACCAATACCAATAGCGGTAGTAATGCCTAACCCCTGTTTCACCACCTGGTCTGCAGCTTCATACGTAAGCGTACCAGATTTAGAAACAAT
>JBQGDD010000301.1:0-2674 GCA_052038845.1 Dyadobacter sp.
TTTTATTCTCCTTTTATCTACAGATTCGATGGTAAAGATATTATCATTAAAATTAATCCTTTGTGCTTTTTTAGGAAAATTACCCGAAATCTCAAGTATAAAACCTGCCAGTGTTTCGGCCTCACCTTTTGCATCTTCAAAAACTTCTTCTTCTACCTCTGTAATACGGTAAAAATCTTTTAAGCCTATTTTCCCGTCAAACAGAAAGTTTTTATCATCTATACGGCTGTAAATAATATCCTCATCATCAAACTCATCGCTTATATCCCCTACTATTTCTTCCAGTATATCCTCTAATGATATAATACCCGATGTACCTCCGTATTCATCAACTACTATAGCAAGGTGGTTTTTCATTAACTGAAATTCCTTAAGTAAATTGTCAAGCTTTTTATTTTCGGGAACAAAAAAAGGCTCACGAATCAGTGCCTGCCATTTAAATTCTGCCGCATCAATATACGGTATAAGGTCTTTAATGAACAAAACACCCACAACATGGTCTATATTACCCTCATATACCGGGATGCGTGAAAAACCACGCTCTACAATTTTAGGGAAAATTTCGCTGAACGGCTCTTCAATATCCAAAGCGAATATATCTATACGCGGGCTCATAACCTGCCGTACATCGGTATTGCCAAAGGTTACAATACCCTGAAGTATTTTCTGCTCCTCCACTGTAGCATCGCCATAATCTGTAAGCTCTAACGCCTGAGATAGCTGGTCTATAGAAAGCCCCGCCCTTTGCACCCCAAATTTTTTATGGAGGGCAAGCGTAATTTCGCGCATAGGAATGCTTATTGGCGAAAGAAAAATATTCAGCAGATAAAGCGGTCTCGCAGCAAATGATGCAAACCTTTTGTTGTTACGCCCTGCATATATTTTAGGTACCACTTCACCAAACAGAAGTAAAAAAAATGTAATTATACCTACTTCTGTTACAAACCGTAAAGGCACAGAAGAAATACCTGAAAAAAGATTATCGGCAAGCCTGAAAAAAAATATAATGATGGCTATGTTTATAAATGTATTAGTTACAACTATAGTTGCCAGCAGTTTTTTGGGCTTTTCAAGAAGTTTTACAATGAGTTTCCCCTTTTTGCTGCTTTTTTCATTTATATCTTTAATATCTTCGGGCAGGAGTGAAAACATAGCAACCTCTGTACCGGATATAAAAGCAGAACATAACAGAAGGAACAGTATTCCCGCCAAACCAAAAACAAGGTTAAAATCTAATACCGCTAAACTCGAGGGGTCAGGATCCAAAGTGTAGTAAATTCGTTAAACAATTAAAACGGCAGGTCATCATCCGGTGGCTGCACATTTTGTATATCATAGCCTGTATTCTTGGCAGCTTCATTAGCGGGGGCTGCCTGTGGCTGCCTGTTAGCATTACTGTTATTCTCAATTTCTTTTTTCGTGGTCAGGAAAGTAAACTCTGTTACCTGTATCTCGGTAGTATATTTGGTAACGCCGTCTTCACCCTGCCACTGGCGCGATTTTATACGCCCCTCTACATATATTTTATCCCCTTTGCTAAGGTATTTTTCGCATATTTCGGCAGCCTTATTACGCACTACAAGGTTGTGCCACTCTGTCGAGGTTATTTTCTCGTTAGTCTGCTTGTTTATATACACCTCATTAGTAGCCAGCGGAAAGCGCCCAATACAGTTGCCTCCTTCAAAATAATGCATTTTTATATCATCTCCCAGGTGCCCTATCAGCATTACTTTATTTAACGTTCCGTTCATGGCTCTGTTTTAGTGTTATCTCAAAATTAAGAAAAATTAATCATCACTCCAATTGTTCTCGATAAAATTATGAATCACTACCGGAACCGGATATGTTTTTAAAACTTTTAGCGAAACAGCGTCCGGCAAATCCATATCTGTACTAATCTGCCAAAATTTTATATGCAGGTGCTGGTGCGACAGTTTATGTATAATTTTATCCGGCGTCAGTAACTCTATCGTATTTATTTTAAAAGGTAGTTGCCCAAAATTTTCTATTAGCCTGATTGTACTTTCAGTATCTGATTCACCCTCTGTTTCCAGCAATGGAAATTCATATAAATTATGCCATATCCCTTTTGCAGTACGCTTTTGCATTAAATAATTACCTGATTTATCATTTACCACCAAGTAATTAAAATAGCGGTCAGTCACCTTAGTTTTCTTTAGCTTTACAGGTAACTCATGCACCTTTCCCGTATTATACGCTACACATTCAGCATTAAGCACACAGTTAATACAATCAGGTTTTTTGGGTACACATAGCAATGCACCAAACTCCATCATCGCCTGGTTAAAAGTACCGGCATCATTTTTAGGCAGGTGCTTTGCTGCTAAATCAGTAAACTCTTTTTTAGCCCTTCCCGAAGATATATCTGTATCAACACCAAAATAGCGCGACAAAACCCGGTACACATTACCATCTACCACCGGCACAGCTTCCCCATAACAAATTGATGCTATTGCAGCGGCTGTGTAATCCCCTACCCCCTTTAATTTAAGCAGCCCTTTGTAATCGGGCGGGAAGCTGCCATTTAAATCATACGCTATGTATTTAGCAGTTGTGTGTAGGTTGCGTGCACGCGAATAATAGCCCAAGCCCTGCCATAACTTGAGTACCTGTTCTTCGGGCGCATCAGCAAGATGCTGTACAGTAGGGAACG
>JBQGDD010000302.1:0-4187 GCA_052038845.1 Dyadobacter sp.
TTTGGAGCCGGGATATGTTCAAGCACCATATCAAGAAGCGGCTCAATATTTTCAGTTTTATTCCTCCAGTCAGTACTCATCCAGTTCTGCTTAGCCGAACCGTAAACTGATGGGAAGTCAAGCTGCCACTCTTCAGCGCCAAGTTCAAACATCAGGTCAAATACCTTTTCATGAACTTCTTCAGGAGTACAGTTTTCTTTGTCAACTTTATTAATAACTACACAAGGCTTAAGGCCAAGGTCAATAGCTTTTTGCAGTACAAAACGTGTTTGTGGCATCGGGCCTTCAAAAGCATCCACAAGCAATAATACACCGTCAGCCATGTTTAGTACACGCTCTACCTCGCCACCAAAGTCGGCGTGGCCAGGAGTATCGATAATGTTGATCTTGGTACCTTTGTAAGTTACCGAAACGTTTTTAGAAGTAATGGTAATACCTCTTTCACGCTCCAGGTCGTTGTTGTCAAGGATCAGGTCGCCGGTGTTCTCGTTTTCACGGAACAGCTGGCAGTGGTACATAATTTTGTCAACCAATGTGGTTTTACCGTGGTCAACGTGAGCAATAATCGCAATGTTTCTTATGGATGCCATCTTTATTTTTTTGAAGCGCAAAGGTACACTTTATTTTGACATAAAAAACATTAGCTATGAGAGGATTAGCAATTTATTAGCCTTTACAGTGTATTCATAATGGTGTAATAAAGCAAAAATGATAAATTATTGATGTTTAGAAATTTAAACGTAAAATTTTTCTTAAAATTTAAATACGAGTAAAAAATTAATTGTAATATTGTTTAACCTTTTTACAAAAAAGATGAACAATATAAAAAATGTATTTAATATCAGGGATCTTGAAAACCTGTCGGGCATCAAGGCACACACCATCCGTATATGGGAAAAACGGTATAACATACTGGAACCTATGCGGACAGATACTAACATACGCCTATATGACATCTCTAATCTGCAGAAACTGCTTAATATATCTACCTTAAATAATTTTGGCTATAAAATATCTGCCATTTCAAAAATGCCTGAAGAGCAGATACCATTGCTTGTAAGAGATGTGCTTGCCAATAAAAGCATGGCAAACCATGTGCTCAATAATTTTAAGATGGCAATGATGAATTTTGATCAGCCATTATTTTTAAACACATATAATTCTCTTTTAAAGGAAAAATCCTTCAGGGAGATATTTTATGAGTTTTTCATCCCTCTATTGGATGAAATTGGGGTGCTATGGCAAACAAACACTATAACACCTGCGCATGAGCACTTTATCAGCTTTCTTATAAAGCAGAAATTAGCTTCAAACATAGAAAAGGTATTAATTGAACCTCCTAAAAAAACAGACAGGATATATATTTTATATCTGCCTATGAATGAAATACATGAACTGGGGCTGATGTTTCTTAACTATGAGCTGGCTTCTAACGGTTACATGTCTATTTATCTTGGTGAAAGCGTACCTGTTGACAGCCTGAAGGATGTAAGAAATTATTTTGATAATATTACTTTTATTACGTACATTACAGTATCTCCAACTATGGAGGAGATTAATAAATATATTGACACCGTAAAAGGGCAAGTTTTAGAAGACTCTACAGAGTTATACCTGTTTGGAAGAAACGCTGAATACATAACTTCTGATAGAATCAGCGGAAAGATTAAACGGTTTCTATCTATAAGCGAGTTTAGCCAAAACCTGTAACTCCCTACAAATAAATACAACGTAAAGAAATGGGCAAAGATATTAAAGTAATAGGGTCTGGTTTTTCATCTCTGGCAGCAGCCTGCTACCTTGCCAAAGAAGGGCATAATGTTACTATTTATGAAAAAAATGCTACTATAGGCGGCAGGGCAAGGCAGTTAAAAAAAGAGGGGTTTACATTTGATATTGGTCCTACATGGTACTGGATGCCCGATGTGTTTGAACGTTTTTTTGCTGATTTTGGCAAAAAGCCCTCTGATTATTATGAACTTATAAAACTATCTCCTGCCTACAGGGTTTATTTTGGCGAAATGGACTTTATAACCATAGCCGACAATCTTGATGCTATTATTGCAGAATTTGAAAAGGAAGAACCCGGAAGCGGTGCAACGCTAAAGGAGTTTATAGATGAAGCTAAGAGCAACTATAATATTGCTATCAAAGATTTGGTGTACAGACCCGGAGAATCTCCCCTTGAACTGATAACCCCACAGACCATGATGAAAATGGGGCAGTTTTTTGGCAATATTTCACGTGATATAAGAAAGCGTTTTAAAAATAAAAAGCTGGTACAGTTACTGGAGTTTCCTGTATTGTTTTTAGGTGCTAAACCTTCAGACACGCCTTCATTTTACAGCTTTATGAACTATGCCGATTTTGGATTGGGTACATGGCATCCTAAAAATGGTATGTACAGCGTTATACTGGCAATGGAACAACTGGCTAAAGAGCTTGGCGTAAAAATAGAGACCAATGCAGCCATAGAAAAAATAGGAGTAGAAAAAGGCACAGCAAACTACCTTGAAGTGAATGGTAAAATACTGTCCGCAGATATAATAGTAAGCGGTGCAGACTATCACCATTCAGAAACACTGCTTGATGAGCAGTATAGAAATTACAGCGAACAGTATTGGGAAAAAAGAATTTTTGCCCCATCGTCATTGTTGTTCTATGTAGGCTTTGATAAAAAAATTGCCAATGCAGAACATCACACACTGTTTTTTGACTGCGATTTTGATGTTCATGCAAAAGACATATATGATAACCCCAAATGGCCAGATGAGCCTTTGTTTTATGCCAGCTTCCCATCTAAAACAGATAAAGAGGCAGCACCCGAAGGCAAAGAAGCTGGAATATTTTTAATTCCACTGGCTCCCGGTATAAATGATACTCCCCATCTTAGGGAACAATACTTTGATAAAATAATTACAAGGCTGGAAAAGCTAACCCAGCAAAAGGTTAGGGAAAACATCATCTTTAAAGAATCTTTTTGCGTAAATGATTTTATAAAAGAGTACAATTCCTACAAAGGCAATGCATACGGGCTTGCTAACACATTATTGCAAACGGCGTTTTTAAGGCCAAAGCTAAAAAGCAGTAAAGTTAAAAACCTGTTTTTTACAGGACATCTCACCGTACCGGGACCCGGTGTACCGCCGGCACTTATATCAGGAAAACTGGTATCAGGATTAATAGAGAAACAACTAAGCAAACACAAAGTAACCGTAACAGAACCAGTATGAAATCAATTTTTGACAAAATCTCCTTTGAGTGCAGCAGGAACGTAACCCGTGCCTACAGTACCTCATTCTCTTCTGCCGTTAAAATGCTGTCTCCCCGCATACGTCAGGATATTTATAATATTTACGGTTTTGTGCGCTTTGCAGATGAAATTGTAGATAGTTTTCATGATTATGATAAAGAACTGTTATTCCGCCTGTTTGAAAACGACCTTGATAATGCCCTTCGCGATAAAATAAGTCTTAATCCTGTACTTAATGCTTTTCAGCACACAGTAATAAAATATAATATACCACGCAGCCTTATTGACTGTTTTATGAAAAGTATGCGCATGGATTTATCGAAAAAAGACTATAAAACAGAAGCTGAATATAATGAGTACATTTACGGTTCGGCAGATGTGGTGGGGCTTATGTGCCTAAAGGTTTTTACAGGTAATGACAATGATAAATATGAAGAATTAAAAGCATCAGCAATGCGCTTAGGTTCGGCATTCCAAAAAGTAAATTTTTTACGTGACCTGAAAGCAGATACAGAAGAGCTTGAGCGTAGCTACTTCCCTACCCTTAACCTGCAGGAAATTGATGCCCAGACCAAAGATGCCATAGTAAAGGAAATTGAAGCTGACCTTGAAGAAGGCTTTAAAGGGATTTTAAAACTCCCGGCAGAGGCTAAGTTTGGTGTATATACTGCTTATGTATATTATAAAAAACTGCTGAAAAAGTTAAAAAACACCCCGCCGGTTAAAATAAAATCAGCAAGAATAAGGGTACCCGATTATGAAAAAATAGGTCTGTTAGCACGATGCTATGTAAATTACCGTTTTAATATTATATAAATACAGTTATTATCATGTGGTTGATATATATTTTAGTTTTTATTCTCTCCTTTTGCATTATGGAATTTATGGCATGGTTTACCCATAAATATGTAATGCATGGTTTTTTATGGAGCCT
>JBQGDD010000303.1:0-4510 GCA_052038845.1 Dyadobacter sp.
ATTTTGCAGTGGAAATATAAGCCCTATAATAAAACCTATGGCTATAGTTATTGTAAGGCGCAGCGACAGCCTGAAAATAGTGGATGAAAAACTAAAGTTTTCTTTAAGGGTATGTAGTGGGTAATATTCAGGTTTAAGGAATTTTTCCATGTCCTTATCGCGCCCGTTCATATCTTTAAAAGTGATATTGGCGGTAAATGCCCTTTCAATAACTTTTACTTTTTCAACCTGTTTTTCCGCATAATGAAGCATATTGGTTAGCATCCATACCCCTTCAGAAGCTTCTTTTTTACCGAGCTCTGCCTCATATTCGCTTATGGCGTTTTCCAAAGCCTCTACATCCTGAAGTAACTGGTGGGCAGACATATACTTTTTACGGTTATCTATACTCTTCGAAATTTTTTTAAGTGATGCGGCAAGGTTATACGCAAGGTTTTGATATGTGTTAAGTACTTTTGGATAGCCACTGAATTTATCCTGTATTTTACTATGGTCAAATGATGTTGACAGGGCAAGCTCAAGCACCTCCATAAGTGATATAAATACCAGCAGCATTTTCCTGCTCCGGTTAGAGTTACCGGCGTTAAAAGGATTGCGTATCAGCATTTCCCTTAAGTTTTCGTGTATGGTGTTTATATCAACCTGTAAGTTAAGCTGCTTCTCTATTATCTTAGTCCTGTCAGCATTTGTATCCCAAAGGTCACCCCTTAGCTTCATGTATTTAGATGTAAGCCTTAAACACTCTGCTATCTGTAACTCTGTATATCTGTGCGGACTGAGATAGTTGAATGTAACTGAAAAAAAGGTATAGATAAGCCCTCCGCAAAGTACAAGACCGGAATAAGCGAAAATATTAATCCCGGTGTTAAGGTGCCCTGTAGCAAGTGCCAGTGCCAGCAGTCCTGAAAAAGCTACCATTGTTGCCCTTTGCCCATATACTGAAATCATGGAAAGAAAGAAAACCAAAACTGTTACCAAAGGATAAAATATCCATGGGTAAGGGTGCAGCAGGTTTACCAAAAGCGTGCATGATGCTATTATAACCGAAGCGGTAAACAAACCCCTTGCCCTGTGGGCTAGATTACTGGGGATATCTGCCGGGAAGCATAAAAAAGCACCAATGGCAATAGTAAACCCTATTTTAAACAGACCAAACTGAGAGAGTATAAGTACTGGCAATACAGCCGAAACCGTAACAATTACAGCTTTAGAAAAATTAGCACTGTCGGTAAACTGTCTTAGTTTCTCAATCATAAAAACGGGTATAGCACAAAGGTACTAAATGGCAGGTTTATTATATATCTATAGAGTTAATTCTCACAAAAAATTAGCATTTGCAGCGGTAGTACCTAATTATTTTTTATTTACTATTTTTGCGCTCTTAGCAATGTAGTAAGAATTAAATCTGGGAGATAATGATATTACCAATTATAGGATACGGAGACCCTGTACTGCGCAAAAAAGCAGACGATATAACAAAAGATTACCCTAATCTTAAAGAGACCATTTCTAATATGTATGATACAATGTATAATGCATATGGCGTGGGGCTTGCCGCTCCGCAGGTGGGACTGTCTATTCGCCTTTTTATTGTAGATACAAAACCGTTTAGTGAAGATGAAGACTTAACTAAAGAGGAACGCGAGCAACTGGGTGGTTTCTCTAAAACGTTTATAAACCCCGTTATACTTAAAGAGGAAGGAGAAGAATGGGGATTTAACGAAGGCTGCCTTAGCATACCTGAAGTACGTGAAGATGTATACAGGCAGGAGCGTATTACTATTGAATACTATGATGAGGATTTTAACAAGCAGACAGATGTTTATGACGGTTTGATAGCTAGGGTAATACAGCATGAGTATGACCATGTGGAGGGTATTTTGTTTACCGATAAAATATCATCGCTTAAAAAACGTTTGATACAAAAGAAGCTGCAAAATATAATGGAGGGTAAAACAAGACCGGATTATAAAATGAAATTTGTTGCCAAAAAAGGCAGATAATTTTTGTTTTTAAAACCAAACATTGCATATTTGTGACCCTTAAAAAAATTGAATTATGAGCATTGATAAAATATTAGCCATTTCCGGAAAACCGGGTTTATACCAATTAAAAATACAAACAAGAACAGGCTTTGTTGCCGAGTCACTTTTAGATGGTAAAAAAATAACAGTAGGCTTAAGGAGTAATGTAAGCCTTTTATCTGAAATATCTGTTTATACCTATGATGGAGAAGTTAGGCTTGGTGAAGTACTAAGGTCTATCGCAGAAAAAGAAAATGAAGGACCTGCAATGTCCCACAAAGAAGACAACGACAAGCTACAGGCTTACTTTAAGGAAGTACTACCTGACTTTGATGAAGACAGGGTTTATACTTCTGATATTAAAAAGATACTTAACTGGTATAATATGCTGCAGGCAAACGGTCTTGTATCTAAAGAAGCTGAGCCTGTAAACGAGGAAGCTCCTAAAGAAGAGGAAGTTAAAACAGAAGAATAAATTATCTTACTAAGTAAATTATCCTGTCCTTATACAATAAGCGGCAGGATTTTTTTATAATTTTCTAAACGGCTTTATTGAAGCGGTTAATAACTACAGGCATAAAAAATAAACCCGCTGAAAGCGGGTTTATATACAACTATTTCTGTTCAGGGTTATCAGGCTACAGCCGTTAGGTTCTTTAAACCAAGTGCCTCATCTGCCCTACTCCTTACTTTTTGCAGTAATTCATCATTATCGTTAAGCGACTCACCATAAGAAGGTATCATTTCCTTTATTTTTACCTGCCATTTTTCAGACTGCATTTTTTCGGGAAAACAACGCCCCAATACATCCAGCATTATAGATACTGCCGTACTTGCCCCGGGAGATGCTCCCAGTAAAACTGCTAATGTACCATCGGCACTGTTTATAACTTCAGTTCCAAACTCCAGCTTACCACCATGCACAGGGTCTTTTTTAATAACCTGTACACGCTGCCCTGCTGTTTCCAGCACCCAGTCTTCCATTTTAGCATCAGGTATATATTCCTTTAGTGCCTCAAGCCTGTCCTCCCTGGATTGTGTTACCTGCTCTATAAGATATTTGGTAAGCGACAGGTTATGGTATCCTGCGGCAATCATAGGTGCTATATTATTAGGTTTTATAGACAGTGGCAAATCAAAATAAGAACCCTGTTTTAAAAACTTGGTACTAAAGCCTGCATAAGGTCCAAACAACAGTTCTTTTTTACCGTTTATCATGCGGGTATCAACATGGGGTACAGACATTGGTGGGGCACCCACAGATGCCTTGCCATATACTTTGGCATTATGCTTTTCAATAACTTCAGGGTTAATACATTTAAGCCATTGCCCACTTACTGGGAATCCTCCAAAGCCATTACCTTCGGGTATGCCCGATTTTTCAAGCAAATGTAATGAGCCACCACCTGCCCCAATAAATACAAAGGGACTATATATCCTTATTTTATCGCCTGTGGCAAGGTTTTTAATTTTAAGTTTCCAATTGTTGCTCCCACTACCCGATTTTCTCATTTTTCTCACTTCATGACCAAAATACAGGTTAACACCCGGCTGTGAAGAAAGCCAGGCAAACATATCGCGTGTCAGCTCGCCAAAGTTCACATCAGTGCCAATAGGCATATTGGTTGCTGCAACCAGGTCGGTATCTTTGCGACCCTGCATTACCAGTGGCATCCATTGTTTTATAACTTCCCTGTCTTCGCTGTATTGCATACCTTTAAAAACAGGGTATTGCTGTAAAGCTTCATAACGCTTTTTTAAATAAGCTACGTTCTCTTTACCCCATACAAAACTCATATGTGGTATGCTCCTCACAAAATCTTCAGGGTTTGTTATGCGGTTTTGCTCAATCAGATATGTCCAGAATTGCTTAGACTCCTCAAAAAACTCTGCTATCTTAACTGCTTTGGCAGTATCAATATCTCCGTTGGGAAGTTGCGGTGTATAATTAAGTTCGCAAAAAGCGGAATGTCCGGTTCCTGCATTATTCCAAGCATCAGAGCTTTCTGCGGCAGCCACATCAAGCCTTTCATAAATATTTATTTTCACTTCCGGCATTAGTTCTTTTAAAAACATGCCTAAAGTGGCACTCATAATTCCGGCACCAATTAATATTACATCAGGTTCATTTACATTTGCAGCCATAAGTGGTAATTATTTAGACTGCAAATTTACTTCGCTCTTTCTAAAACTTATGCCAAAAACCTCGCTGATAAAGTGTTAAAACTAATTTTTAGGAAAATAGAAATATTTAAAGGAAGTTTTTTCGTGATAAATAATCCTGAAGCATAATTGTTGCAGAAATTTCATCTATTAAAGCTTTATTTTGACGCTGCTTTTTCTTCATACCACTGTTTATCATGGTTTGAAAAGCCATTTTACTTGTAAAGCGTTCATCTACCCTCTCTACAGGCATATCAGGAAACGCTTCTGCAAATTTTTGGGTAAAGGCATTAATAATTTCAGCACTCTGGGATGGCTCGTTA
>JBQGDD010000304.1:0-3352 GCA_052038845.1 Dyadobacter sp.
GGGCGGGATCGAGCAGGTTTTCAAGTTCTTTAAGGGTATAGCTTACCTGGTAACTTTCGTTAATATTTTCCATGGTTTTTAAACGCAGAAAGAGTAGCCCATCCTTGCGGTAAGCATACGCGATATCTGCCGATGCCACAGGTAGGGTTTTGGTAGGTGTGGCTACCATGATGACTTCTTTGTATGGATTTCCATCTGTCTTTACAGTTCCGCCCTCATTATCACTCACCGTTTGGTTTAAGGTACCGGTTATTATATCGTGATGTGCTGTGTTGCGCTGGGCAGCGAGCCTCAGATAGGAATACAGTCCGAAATAGTACAGGTTAAGGGTCATGATCATAAAGATAGCCATCGGATAATCCTTTTGCAGATAGTCTGTCTCTAATATACTTGTACCGTCCAGGTAAAAGAATCCTGAGATACAGAAGTAAAACAGGATCGCAGGGACTAAAAGTCCCAGGAATGTCTGCCACAAAAATCGGAGTAGCGTATCGGAGTGCCAGTCATAGTGCGCATCGAGCCTGACGGTAATATAATGTATAAAGTAAATAATCAGGTATGAAATAATTGCCAGTATGATAAATGACCT
Organism: Dyadobacter sp.; assembly: GCA_052038845.1. Classification (GTDB taxonomy): domain Bacteria; phylum Bacteroidota; class Bacteroidia; order Flavobacteriales; family Flavobacteriaceae; genus Flavobacterium. Next base: position 590 of record JBQGDD010000304.1, read on the forward strand.
AATGTAGCTAACCGATAATATTGCTGCAAAAAAGCTTTGGCCGTCATTGTAAATAAGTATGATATTGGCTGCCACTAACGAGAGTACAATCCGTATGGAATGGTCATTGTAATCTATTTTTTGATTTGCCATTTCTGTTTAGGGATTTATTATAATTGTAAGTGTATAACAACCTCACACCATAATTGTTGAAGTAGGAGTTTCTTACGGAACATACAGGTATTAAAGTACTATTCATATTACGCTAAATATGCGCAAAGGTGAAAGTACAAGTGGATATATAGTACAACGCAATTTTTTTGTTACCTTTACGGCTGACTATCAAAGCGTTCTTTCATATTATTTCGTTAATGATTTACAGGTAAAAATATTCTGGTCGGCTTCTAATGATCAGGAAATTCTAATATTTTGACATTTGTTATAAGCTGTGGCAGTTTCGTGGCACTGATTTTACAGATGCCGAAAAAACAGCTTTGGAGCGTGAAATAAGGACTTAGTTCGAATCCCTCACTCTCCGCGGAATGAAAATGCTACCTGAACAGGTGGCATTTTTCGTTTATTCCTATCGCTGTGGCAGTTTCGTGGCAATTTTGGTTTTAAAATCTTGTAATGTAGCGTTTATACGGCTTTAGGGCATATAGTTCAAATCCCTCATCGCCCACCACTTTAAAACTCTTCAGGAAACTGAAGAGTTTTTTCTTTATATATAATCTGTTATTAAGGGGCTATTTCAAATTAGTAATTACCGGACATTTGTGTATTTATGAGTCAGGAAGAAGACAATTTTGAAGGAGACCTTAAAGAATATAAATAAAAAATGAGATATTTAAAACTAACTCCCCTAATATTAGCATTTCTGTTCTTCGGGTGCAATCAAACTGATAAAAAGCCGAATTTTATTTTAGAAGAAAAGACTGTGGCTGATATAAATGACAAAGAACAAATTCAAAATTTGATTAGGAAAGTTCTTATTTGGTCAGCCTCTGAAAATACTATTGATTTAGTTCCTGTTATTACTGATGGCAGAGACAGTATTTATACTGGATTTAACTTTGATATACACAAGTTAAATCTTGATATACTTCGACAAACCGACTTTTTTGCTGAAGAATTTATTGAAAATTACAACCAAATAATTTTGACACTCGACAAAGGTCTCAAAAATGGCACTTATGAACAATGGATGGTTAACGATCTGCCTACATTCATATTTTCAAATGACCACAGCCCCTGGTGTAATTGCCAGGACAATGATGATTGGAACAAAGTTCAGGTTAGAGTTATTAAGTTAACAGATAAAGAAGGGGAATTGGTATGGACTTGGGGTTATTTAATTGCAGATACTCATTTAGGCTGGGATGATTTTTCTTATGAGTTTAAAGTAATAAAAGAAAATGACAAATGGAAGATTTCTTACCTAAGAGGTTTCGACTTTAAAGAGAGCATAAGAAAAGATGGTCAGGTTTCGACAAATGAAAACGATGATATACATAAATTAAATTAGAGATAATATAAATTTTTAATTTAATTAACTTTTGTTGAATATTTTTCATTACCTTTATGTAACTATTTGTATAGCAATTCGCTATAGGTACATCATTAAAGTAACTATTTGAAAGGATTAATAATCCTTCTAAAATGCAGCAAACTAAAAATTTAAAAGTTATGAAAATTTTCAGTTTAGTATTATCAGTCGTTACTGCAGCAGCAGCATTATCTTTTTTAATAGCTGACTTTCCCGACATGACTACATTTAGCGGAATAATACTTTTTTTACTTCTTGTTATACTTATGCTTATCTGCATAACAGGTATTGTGGTTAACTTTCCTCTTATAACAAGGGTACACCATAAATTTAAAACCCGATAAATATTAACTGTATTTTATAATTACCCTGTTATACAGTTTACTAACTTGTATAATAAAAAAGTAATTATGGAAAACGATAAAGATAGAAGTAATAGCCAGGCCTCCGATAGAAACAAAGCCGCAACAGAGAAAATGGCAGCTAATGATGAGAGGCAAAGTAAAAAACAGCAGTCAGATCAGGATAAGCTGACAAGGTCTGTAGATCCGGAAAGTGACAGTGAGTCTCTCTCTAAACAGGATGATACTAAAAACAGTATATCTGTAAAAGAAAAAAATGCTGAAAAATTAAAAAATGAACGCGATAAAGATTTTGGTATAGAGTAATAAAAAAACGGGGTAAATGATAATTTACCCCGTTTTTATTATGTTACTGCCTATTGATTATTTAGACATATTTTTCATTTCTCTTTCAATCATATCATAAAACTGATCGATCTTAGGTAACACAAGAATTCTTGTTCTTCTGTTAGTAGCTCTTCCTTCAGCAGTTGTATTAGGTTCTAATGGAATATATTCTCCACGACCTGCAGCAACAAGACGCTGTGGCTCTATACCAAAATCTTTGTGAAGCACTCTTACAATAGATGTAGCACGTTTAACACTTAAATCCCAGTTATCCTCAAGTACAGGGTTTTTAATTGGCACATTATCAGTATGCCCTTCAACCATACACTCAAAAGTAGGCTTGTCTTTAACGATAGCTGCAACCTTGCCTAAAATTTCTTTAGCACGGTCACTAACCTGGTAGCTTCCACTTTTAAATAACAGCTTATCAGCAATAGATATGTAAACCACCCCTTTTTCAACATTAACTTCAATATCAGGATCATTTACTCCTACGGCTCTCTTAATACTTGTAACAAGAGCAAGTGTTACAGAGTCCTTACGGGTAAG
>JBQGDD010000305.1:0-4844 GCA_052038845.1 Dyadobacter sp.
TAAAAGAAAAAAAATAATCTTTCTTGTCAAAATCCGTTTAGTTTAAAAGATAGCTACGAATATACAATTTTGGAAAGCATATCAGGTAAAATTACATACTCATATTTATTATAATGAATAAAAAACCGCCCGTTTTCGGGCGGTTTCCGTAAAGTAAATAATACTTATTTTTTAATAAAGCGCGAAGAGCTAACCTGTCCGTTTTGGCTGGTGTTTAAAATGTACACTCCGCTGTTTAATCCGCTTACATCTATGGCTGCAGTAGTTTGAGCAGGTGCAGACTCCATAACTTTTTGCCCTAATAAATTATATACCTGTATACTGTCTATATTTCTGTCTGATGATACATACAATGTATTCATAACAGGGTTTGGGTATAATGTAGTAGTAACAATATTATTTTTTGGAGTAGACAAACCAGATGTTCCTATTACTGCATTACCCAATACGCTTTCTTGGGCAGGGTTTGCGTTTAAACCTGTAACTGAAAATCCATACTGAAATATTGCAGCTCCCGAAATTGTTGCTGTTTCTGATGTAAGTGTAAAGCCTTCGCCTCCAACAAGCGGAACGTTTACGAACTGTAATAACTGATAATCAGCAGAAAGTACTTTTATAAAAGCTATAGCAGTATAACCTTCAGCAAGTGTATTGCTCAACGTATTGCCTGTAAAAGTAACCGTTTGCCCAATCAAAGTATTGTCTTCAACATAAGTATTGCCTTCAAATACTTTATTACCAATTTCTCCATTAGTCCAGTATCCTGCGTCGCCTGTGCCATAAGTACTGTAGTTAGGGTGCAGTATTATAGTATTATTTTGAGTATTAACCTCAGTTTTTAAGTCAGGAAGCCCCCATGGAGAACCTGCAACATAGGTAGTACCATCAAGCTCAAACCAGTTAGCATAAGCTACTAAAGGAGAACTTGTGTCTATAGATATTTCTGCACCCACAGGATCTGTACCCGAAGTTTCTGGGCTTACAACAGCGTTACCTAATCCCGCCTCCTGTGCAGGGTTAGCGTTTAAACCGGTAACGGAATAACCATACTGTAAAATTGCAGCCCCGGCAATATCAGCAGTTTGTGATGTTAAGCTAAAATTTTGCCCTGTAACTAAAGGAACAGAAAGGTATTGCAACAACTGATAATCAGCCGAAAGAATTTTTATAAATGCAATACCGTCATAACCATTTGCTAAGGTATTGCTTATGGTAGTACCTTCAAATGTAACGGTTTGACCTATTAGTTCATTTGCCTCAACATAGGTATTTCCTTCAAAAACCTTATTCCCTATTTCTCCGTTTGTCCAATACCCAGGATCTCCAGTTCCATAAGTACTGAAGTTTGGGTAAAGTGTCAATGTATTATTGCCGTTCACGGTAGTCCTGAGATCATCAAGACCCCACACAGAGCCAGCAACATAGGTAGTACCGTCAAGTTCAAACCAATTTGCATAAGCTGTAAGGGCAGCGTCAGATCCTATGGATACTGTTGTCTGAGCATTTACGGTATTCTGGCAGAACAAAGATATGCCCAATACCACAGCACTTTTAAGTGCATTTTTAGTAGATCGTAATTTTAGCTTCATAATATGTTTTTATTATTTAAAGTTTACATAAAAGTAAACTCTTTACGAAAACGTTGTAATTAATAAGCCTATATAGAAACTATACATAATTTATAAAACATTATCTATTGTTATGTATTGTGTTTTTTTAGTATCAATTTTTTGATAAAATGATATGTGTTGATTTAACGCTTATAGTAACTATGTTTTGAATGTTGTGGTAATGTATAGTTAACTTAAGATAATCTACTTTTCTGATGAGTTATTAAGGAGTAATGGTATACCCTCACATAATTGTTAATTATTATATTTAAGTCGAATCTCAGTAATTATTAAAATTTTAAATATGAGTTGTTTAAGGAATTACTATTGTTAAACAAATATTAATTAACTGTTTTTTAAATGTTATGTAAGCATAGCATAATAGCTTTGCCGTATCTAAAAATTTTAAATAAGCAAAATGAAAAAGTTAAATGTATTACTATGCACAATTGCATTAGCAGGATTAACAGTAACGTCATGTAGCAGTGATGACGACAATGGAACAAATGTGGGTATAGTCGGAACGTATGTTTTGGAAGAAGTTAATACCGCACAGGCTACCGACCTTAATGGTGATGGTTCTTTTAGTACTAACCAAATGAATGAAATTAACTGCTATGATGGAAGCAGGATAATTTTAAATGCTGATAACAGTTTTGTGTATGACAGGAACAGGGTATTGGTTGATGCACAGGAAGGAACCTATGCCTGCGCCGAAAATACTTTTACAGGTACATGGGTGCTTCAAGGCGGTTCAGGTACAAGCGCTACTATTGTTGCTAATTATCAGGATGGTAACGGGCAGTCAAGAGAAATTACCCTTAATAAAGATGGTGATGAAATAACTGTTATACAAGTATTTGGAGAATATCCTAACGTGAACAGCGAAGGCGGATATTTTTATCAGAACGGACAGGTTGAATATGTTTTTGTAAAATAATTTTAAGTTGGAATCTGTCTTAAAAGGTGCTTTTGCTTGCAAAGGCACCTTTTATCATTAATAAAATAATAATGTAAAATGCAGGAGGTATTTAAATTTTAAAACATAAAGAAATATTTTAATCATTACCTTTGAAATAAAACGCTTTAACATGAAAAAAATATTTATATCAGCTTTGCTGCTTGCTATGTCAGGATTCACTGTATCCTGTGCAGATGTAAAAAAAGACGGTCAGGATTCAGGAGATAGTAAAGATACTATCAGGACTAATATGGATGTTGAGAAGGAAACTGATGAAATTGAATCTGTAGGCGATACAGTAATAAGTATTACAGGAAAAGTAATCCATATAAATAATGGAAAGGATGGCTATACAGCCAAAGTAAGAACCTCTGCAGGCCCAGATTATTATGCTACTATAAGCATACCTAATATGGATAATGCAAAAAATTATAAGGCTGTAAAGGAAGGCGATATCATTAGTGTATCAGGAGAGCCATTTAAAGTAGAAAATGATACCTATATAAAGGTGAAATCATTTAATTAGGCTGTTTTAACTGTCTCTACTGCCCACCGATTCAAGTTGCTCTTTACGCAGTTCCTCGCTTTCCCATGCATGGTCTGTTGCGCCAAGCTGTGTATATAAGTCACTTTTAATTAACTGTTCCTGCATTTCTATCTCTTCCATAGAGGTAATGAGGAAAGCCTTTTTATCATGACGCTTTTTTGCAAGGCGTAACGTAGCTTTTTCGTCAATCTTTATAAAACGCTGGCCCTGGCGTGTCGCGGTATATTTCCTTTGCCCAAGCTCTACAAGCGCATCTACGCCTAAATGTACTGCACTATACAGGTTTTCCCTGTACAGGTCTTTAACGCCCATATCAACCATTTCAAAAGCATCATTTCGGTTACGGGCGCGTGCAAGTATCTTAAGGTGCGGATAATGTTTTTGTACCTTCTCTATTACACTGAGGTTTACACGCGGGTTATCTATTGCGGCAATAAAAATTTTAGCATTTTCGCACCCTGCGGCTTTTAAAAGTTCCAGCCGTGTAGCATCTCCATAATATACTTTAAACCCCATCTTCCTGAGTGAATCTACTCTTTCAGAATTCATATCCAATACTGTTCCCGGAATACCGTTAGCTTTTAATAAACGCCCAATAGTACTTCCAAAATTACCAAACCCGGCAATAATAACATCATTCTGCTCATCTTCATCTATGGTATCATATTTGGCATTAGATTTTTTCTCTTTCACACCAAAGTAAGGGTCAATCCATTTTTCATTAATCAGCAGTAAAAAAGGTGTACCTACCATACTGAGGGCAATTACCGCCATCATCTGATTAGCAAGTATCGTTGGCATTAGGTTAAGTTGTGTAGAAAAGCCTAATATTACAAAGCCAAATTCTCCCGCCTGGCTGAGTGCAAAGGCAAAAAGCAGGTTTTGGTCAGAACTGATTTTATAGAACCTTCCAATACCTACCAAAACCAAAAACTTAATGATATTAAAAATAGTACAGAATATAATAATAAAAGCAGGGTCAGCCATTATAAGCTGAAAGTTAATGGAAGCACCCACGCCTATAAAAAACAGACCTAAAAGCAGCCCTTTAAAAGGCTCAATGTCCCCTTCGAGTTCATGGCGAAATTCACTGTTGGCTAAAACGACCCCTGCCATAAAAGCACCTAGAGCAGGGCTTAACCCTACAAGCTGCATAAGGTAAGATACTGCCATAACCAATAAAAGTGCAGAGGCAGTAAACAGTTCCTGCAGGCGTGTATTGGCTATTATGTGCAGTAAGGGTACTATTATAAAACGCCCACCAAAATATACCGCACCTATGGCAACAAAAACTATAATGGTTTGCAGCCAGCCAGGAAGATCAGTTATTAAAGACTGGGTTATATTTTCATTCTGTACATCTGCAATGGCAAGTAGAGGGAGTATAGCCAATATAGGAATAACAGCGATGTCCTGAAATAACAGCACTGCAAATGACGACCGCCCCATTGAGGTTTTTGTAAGCCCTTTTTCTTTGAGCGTCTGCATTACAATTGCTGTAGATGATAATGTTAAAGAAAGGGCAATAGCAAGTGTAGCCTGCCATTCCCAGTTTAACACAAGGGAACAGACTAAAAACAGTATAAGCGCTGTAGATACTACCTGCAGCATACCCATACCGAAAACAAATTTTCGCATCTTCCAGAACTTATACGGGTCAAGCTCAAGCCCTATAAGAAAAAGCATCATAACTACACCAAATTCTGCAAAGTGCATAATGTCTTCG
>JBQGDD010000306.1:0-2552 GCA_052038845.1 Dyadobacter sp.
TTTAATGCAATTAGTGATCTTATTAGTACACTTATGCTTGTCTCTCGTTTTTCGCTTTTAAATAAAATAGGAAAATCGACTTTATCTAAAAAGCAGAAAAAATCATTAGAGCTTTTCCCTCAATTATCAGCTTTAGTAGTTAAAGGCGGTGGTTTCCTTCATAGCTATGGTAAAATTTATGATGCTTATGTAATGTACTACTTTTTGTTTGATCTTATGTTAGCACATAAATATAAAGTAAAAACGATAATACTGCCAAACTCTATAGGTCCGTTAAAAAACGGTATGGCAAGGCGGTTAGTTAAAAGAGTGCTAGCTAAATCATCTTATCTGTCTGTACGTGAAGATGTGTCCAAAAAATTTGTGAAGGAGCAGCTAAATATTGATGCATCTACAGTGCCGGATTTAGGGTTTTTTCTTAAAGGATCAAATGATGATTTTGAGGTCTATTTGGCTGAAAGGGGATTTGATAAAACAAAAAAAAATATAGCAATAACATTGCGCCCATATCGTTTTGATGGTTATATCGACGCAGACGAACTGTATTCAAATTATCTTAATGAAATAGCAAAATTTATAAGCTCTCAGGTAGATAGAGGTTATAGTGTTAGCCTAGTAGCTCATACACTAGGGCCGAGTGCTCATGAAGACGATAGGCTGGCTTTAAAAGATGTATATAATACCATTAGTGATACAGTAATGGAAAATGTAATTTATTTAGAAGATTTCAACCTTAATTCCCGCCAAATTCAAAAGATATATTCATATTATGATATACTTGTTGGCACAAGGTTTCATTCGGTAATATTTGCACTTAACCAAAAAACGCCCTCACTTGCTATTGCATATGGAGGTAATAAAAGCTATGGCATTATGCGCGACATAGGTGTTCCTGATTTCGTACTGGGTATTGAATCTGTATCGTCTGGTAAGTTAAATGAAATGGTAGAAAAATTAGAACAAGAGAAAAATAACTATCTGGATAAAATAACTCAATACCAGATTAAATTAGTTAAGGAGAGAAATGACCTTGTGCAGGATTTAAAGGATATCTTTCAATGAAAAAAGTTTTATTTGTTGCGAATATTCATAAGCATTTCAGAGCTTTTCATATACCTTACATTGAATACTTAAAAAGTGAAGGTTATGAAGTTCATGTTGCTGCGAATGATAACGATACTAAAATTCCTGAAGCAGATAAACAATATAACCTGCCCATAAACCGTAGTCCATTTTCTAAAGATAATATTATAGCTATAAAGCAGTTAAAAAATATAATTGCAAACGAGAAATATAGCCTTATACACTGTCATTCTGCTTTGGGATCTGTTGTGGCAAGAATTGCTGGAAAAAAATTTCGAATAAAGGACTCGCTAAAAATTTTATATACTGCTCATGGTTTTCATTTTTATAAAGGTTCACCAAAACTGTACTGGTATATATACTATCCAATGGAAAAGTATCTTTCTAAATATACTGACGGTTTAATAACTATTAATGATGAGGATTACAATTTAGCACTTTCTCATAACTTTAAAACAAAACACATTTTTAAAACATCCGGCGTAGGCATTAATTCTGATAAGTTTAAGGATGTATCATTAGATGGAAGAAATTTTATACGAAAGAAGAATGGATATGATAAAGAAACATTCTTAATTATATATATAGCAGAATTCATAACAAGAAAAGACCATAAATTTATTCTTGAAACTATACCTTTGCTAAAAGAAAAAATAAGAAACATTAAATTTATTTTCGCAGGCAGAGGTATTTTGCAGGATGAAATGAAACAAATAGTTGTTAATCAAAACTTAAATGATAATGTTGATTTCTTAGGATTTAGAAAAGATATTGGAGAGCTAATTATTATGTCAGATATTGGAGTTTCGGCAAGTAGGCAGGAAGGTTTACCTATGAATGTTGCAGAAGAGATGTTTGCTAAAAAACCAGTTATTGCAACTAATATACGTGGCCATATAGACTTGATAAAACATGGAGAGAGTGGCTTTTTGTACAACAAAGGTAATCATGAGGATTTTGTAAATTATGTTACAAAAGTTTATAATGATAATGAATTATACAAAACTATGTCAGTTAATGCAAAAGCGGAAGCTGGAAAGTTTGAATTACCTTTTTGTCTCGAAGAAATGAAAATAATATATAAAAAGTTTCTATAATGTATTCAGGATTTTTAAAACCTCTGTCAGATTTTCTTATAGCATTTATAGCACTTGTTGTATTGTCACCGATACTTTTATTACTAATAATATTACTTGCAATTTTTAATAAAGGTAGTGTTTTCTTTTTTCAGCAACGTCCAGGCAAATATGGCAGGATATTTAAAGTTATAAAATTTAAAACTATGAACGATAAGAAGGATGCTAGTCATAATTTGCTTCCTGATGAACAACGCCTTACTAAAGTTGGTAAATTTGTGCGTACAACGTCATTAGACGAGATTCCGCAGCTCATCAATGTTTTAAAAGGTGATATGAGTTTGATTGGACCAAGACCATTATTAGTAATGTTACTTCAATTTTTTAGTTTTT
>JBQGDD010000307.1:0-5529 GCA_052038845.1 Dyadobacter sp.
CGTTCATCTCCCTTAATCCAAGTATCTGTTGGCGCAGCGCAGCATGGTAATCTATACTTTCTTTATGGGTGTCTTCAACCTTTTTTTCAAAAAGATGTATTTTTTCCTGCAACGGCGAGAGTATATTTTTCATATTCTCACGGTTCTGCTCTGTAAACTTAGTCGATTTTTCCTCCAGTATTTTGTTAGCCAGGTTCTCAAATTCTTTAGTGAATTTTTCTCTCAACTCTTCTGTTTCCTGACGCTGCTCACGCATACGCTCAAAAAGGTTTTCAAAATCTGTTTCTTTTTTTGTAAGCTGTATTGCCAGGGCATCTTTTACAGTGCGTAAAGCATCGCGCTCCTGCTGTAACTGCAATAATTGTTTTTCAGTATTTTGCCTTTCGGTAACTGTCTGCTGTTTTAATTGTTCAATTTGTGAATTTAGGCTGTTATTACGCTCTTCGAGTACTTTTTTTTCAGAGTCATCTTTAGAAGAAAACATAAGTTTGCCAATAAAAATTCCGATGGCAAGGGCAATTATAAAAGCGAACAGAAGTGTGATGGTTTCGGACATTAATTCAATATTTTGCTAAAGTGTAAAAGTAAGTAAAATATTGAAATGGGCTTTCTGTTTTTCTGTTGTGCTTATTGCAGCTATGCAACTGTATCTGTATTTTTTATTTATATAAATACCAATATCTTTAATTATCTTTGCGGGCTGTAAAAGAGAAATATGAAATTTGATTTAGTATCTAAAGACCCACAGTCAAAAGCCAGGGCAGGCAGCATTACTACCGACCACGGTACTATAGAAACCCCTATATTTATGCCTGTAGGTACTATGGGTACTGTAAAAGGGGTGCACCAGCGTGAACTTAAAGAAGAAATTAACCCCGATATTATTTTAGGTAATACCTATCACCTTTACCTTAGACCGCAGACTGAAATATTAGAAAAAGCAGGCGGGCTGCATAAATTTATGAACTGGGACCGACCAATACTAACCGATAGTGGCGGATACCAGGTATATTCACTTTCTGCTAACAGGAAAATTAAAGAGGAGGGTGTAAAGTTTAAATCGCATATAGACGGTTCTTACCATTTCTTTTCTCCTGAAAGTGTTATGGAAATACAGCGAACTATTGGAGCTGATATTATTATGGCTTTTGATGAATGTACACCATACCCCTGTGATTACCGCTATGCAAAGCGCTCTATGCACATGACGCACCGTTGGCTTGACAGGTGTATATCACATTTAGATAAACTTCCTTTTAAGTACGGTTATAGTCAGGCGTTTTTCCCCATTGTACAGGGTAGCACCTATACAGATTTAAGGCAGCAGTCAGCAGAGTATATAGCCAATGCAGGAGCTGTTGGTAATGCAATTGGAGGGCTATCTGTAGGGGAACCTGCCGAAGAAATGTATGCTATGACTGATGTAGTATGCAATATACTACCCGAAGATAAACCCCGTTACTTAATGGGTGTGGGTACACCAATAAACATACTGGAAAATATTGCTTTAGGGATAGATATGTTTGACTGTGTTATGCCAACGCGTAATGCCAGGAACGGGATGCTGTTTACAGCTAACGGAACAATAAACATAAAAAACAAGAAGTGGGAAGATGATTTTTCGCCAATTGACGAAATGGGCATTACATTTGTAGATATAGAGTACACAAAAGCCTATCTTAAACATCTTTTTGCCGCTAATGAATATTTAGGAAAACAAATAGCTACCATACATAATCTTGGGTTTTATATGTGGCTGGTAAGAGAGGCGAGAAAACACATCCTGACAGGAGATTTTAGGGAGTGGAAAGACAAAATGGTAAAACAAATGAGCCAAAGGCTGTAATTTAACTGATTGTGAAGATAATAGACTGGTACATCCTTAAACGGTATTTGGCTACATTTTTTGTAATGCTGATTCTTTTTATACCTATTGGGATAGTTATAGATGTATCAGAGAAAATAAATAAAATACTAGAGAAAAAAGTTCCTTTTTTACAGGTTGCAGCATATTATGGCGATTTTACAATTTACTTTGCTAATATGTTGTTCCCTATATTTCTTTTCCTTTCAGTTATATGGTTTACATCTAAGCTGGCTAATAACACAGAAATTATAGCCATTTTAAGTTCGGGTATATCATTCACACGTTTTTTACGCCCCTATATTATAGGAGCAACCCTGATTTGTGTTTTTGCCCTTTTAATGGGATTCTTTTTTGTACCAAAAGCAAGTAAAGGCTTTAACGACTTTAGGTATAAATATCTGAAGAGTAATACTGAAATCAGGGAAAATCATGATGTTTATAAACAGATTGATGATAATGAATATATATACCTGAGCAGATTTGACCACATTACTAAAACAGGATATAATTTTAACCTTGAAAAGTTTAAGGATAATAAGCTGGAATATAAAATTAACGCGTCTTCTATAAAATGGAATCCGGAAGACAGTACTTATACACTGGGCAGCTACACTAAACGTACTATTGGGCTTTTAGAGGATAAGCTAGAATCCGAACCAAAAAAAACCTTTAAGTTTAATTTTGAGCCAGACGAGTTAACCCCTGTTATATATATAGCCGAAACAATGACGCTGGGAGAGCTGAATGATTTTATAGATAAGGAAAAATCAAGGGGGTCGGGTAATATCAATGCGTACCTGGTAGTAAAATATAAAAAATACAGTATTCCCGTATCAGCATTTATATTGACTATTATAGCCGTTGCCGTTTCTTCCATGAAACGCAGGGGGGGTATGGGTGTTAACCTGGCTATGGGTATAGGGCTTGCTTTTACCTATATATTTTTTGATAAAGTATTTGGTACTATGGCCGAAAAATCGAGTATCCCGCCATTGGTGGCTGTTTGGTTTCCAAATATAACTTTCGCAATTTTAGCCATCTTCCTTTTACGCAATGCCAAACGATAATTTAAGGAGTTACCTCCATCTCCATTTTATAGTATTTATATGGGGCTTTACCGCGGTAATTGGCGCGCTTATAACCCTTGATGCCCTGCCGCTGGTATGGTACAGGATGAGTATTGGGCTGCTTATAGTTTTACTGTATGTACTTTATAAAAAGCTGCCGCTTAAAGTACCCCGCAGAACTGTTTTCGGGTTTTTGATTGCAGGGCTTATAATCGCGCTGCACTGGCTCACTTTTTTTAAAGCTATTAAGGTTTCAAATGTTTCAGTTACATTGGCGTGCCTCTCTACAGGTGCATTTTTTACCTCATTGCTTGAGCCCATTTTTTATAAAAGAAGGGTAATAGGTTACGAGGTGCTGTTTGGGCTTTTTGTAGTTGCCGGGCTTTATATAATATTCAGGTTTCAGGGCGATTATTTTTACGGTATTGTTTTGGCTCTTACATCAGCATTTCTGTCGGCTGTATTTTCCATTATCAATGGTAAATATGCTGTAGCGGCAAAATATGATCCGGCAATAATTTCTCTATATGAAATATTCGGAGGTGTTTTTTTCCTATCCATTTATCTGTTATTTACAGGCAGCTTTACAGGAAACTTCTTTACCGTTTCAGGTTCAGACTGGATGTGGCTTTTTATATTGGGTTCATTTTGTACGGCTTATGCATTTATAGTATCTGTAAAAGTTATGAAGCATCTTAGTCCTTATACGGTAATGCTTACCATAAATATGGAGCCTATATATGGGATAATTCTTGCTTTAATAGTATTTAATGAGAAAGAAAAAATGGACTGGACATTTTACCTTGGGGCTGGAATAATATTAATGACAGTGATACTCAACGGGATACTTAAAAATTACACTAAAATTAAAAACTAATTGGTAAAGGCTTGTTTTTATCTTAACTGAAACTTTTATCTTTGTAGCTTGAACTAAAATTAAAAAATCTGCCTATTATGGAATATTTAGATTTTGAACTTCCGATAAAGGAGCTGGAAGACCAGCTTGACAAGTGTACAATAATTGGACAGGAATCGGATGTTGATGTATCTAATACATGCAAACAGATCGAGAAAAAACTGGAAGAAACCAAAAAGAAGATATATAAAAACCTTACTGCATGGCAAAGGGTTCAGCTATCAAGGCATCCCAGCAGGCCATACACAATGGATCATGTAAAAGCACTAACAGGCAATACTTTCCTTGAATTGTTTGGTGACCGTGCTTTTAAAGATGATAAAGCCATGATAGGCGGCCTTGGTAAAATAGGGGGGCAGTCTTTTATGATAGTAGGTCAGCAGAAAGGCTTTAATACAAAAACAAGACAGTACAGAAATTTTGGTATGGCTAATCCTGAGGGTTACCGAAAAGCGCTGCGACTATTGAAAATGGCCGAAAAGTTTGGCATTCCTGTAATAACCCTTGTAGATACTCCAGGTGCATACCCTGGGCTTGAAGCAGAAGAAAGAGGACAGGGAGAAGCCATTGCAAGGAATATTTTTGAAATGGTACGCCTTAAAACACCTATTATAACCATAATTGTAGGTGAAGGTGCATCTGGCGGTGCTTTAGGCATAGGTGTGGGCGATAAAGTGTATATGCTGGAAAACACATGGTACTCTGTTATATCTCCTGAATCATGTTCTTCAATTTTATGGAGAAGCTGGGAATATAAAGAGCAGGCAGCAGAGGCTTTAAAGCTGACTTCTTTTGATATGAAAAAACAAAAGCTTATTGATGATATTATACCCGAACCGCTTGGTGGTGCACATTATGACAGGGATACTACCTTTAAAAATGTTGAGGAGTATATAATGAAAGGCTATAATGAATTAAAAGACTTATCAACAGAGGAGCTAATAGCCCGCAGAATGGATAAGTATAGTAAAATGGGCGAATTCAAAGAATAAGAGGCCAATAAGGCATATCTGGTCCGAAGCCTTATAGCTTCGGATTTTTTTTGAGTTATCAACACTTAAGGTATGGTTTATGAACAGGTTATACACATACTGTTCTTAACAATTGCTTAACGTACCATTTTTAATTTTAATTACATTAGCACTATGGAAAATGTCAGAAATATAAACCCCGTAAAAGTTGATAAGACTACAATTATCAATTTAGAAAAAGGAAAACTCCCGCCACAGGCCTTAGATTTAGAGGAAGCTGTGCTTGGAGCAATGATGATAGACAAAAAAGGGGTAGATGAGGTTATTGATATTTTACAGCCCGACGCTTTTTATAAAGATGCCCATAAATATATCTTTGAAGCTATTGTTCAGCTTTTTAACGATACACAGCCCATTGACTTATTAACAGTATCTGCCCAGCTTAAAAAAAATGCAAAGCTGGATTTGGCAGGGGGCGATTTTTACCTGATACAGTTAACACAAAAAATATCATCGTCTGCACACATTGAGTTTCACTCGCGCATCATACTGCAGAAGTTCATTCAACGAAGCCTTATTCGTATTTCGAGTGAAATCATTGAAGAATCGTATGATGAAACTACTGATGTATTTGACCTGCTTGACAAAGCCGAATCGCGTTTGTATGAAGTTACGCAGGGCAACATAAAGCGAAGCAGTGAAACAGCG
>JBQGDD010000308.1:0-5774 GCA_052038845.1 Dyadobacter sp.
TTTAATGATTTTGTATTTAATAACCCTACGGTTAAAACAGGTGTTGTTGAAACTGATTTTGGCTACCACGTAATTAAAGTTGAAGATAAATCTGAAGCAGTGCAGATAGGAACTGTAGCACAATTAATACAGCCATCTGAGCAGACAAGTGATGATCTATACGCTAAATCGTCTAAGCTTGAAATTGATGCAGAAAAAGGTGACTTTGAAGCGTTGGCTAAAGAAATGGGCTACACAGTTGCCCCGGCTACAAAAGTAATGGCTAATGACGAGAACATTCAGGGAGTAGGTAACCAGAGAGGCGTAGTTAAATGGGCTTTTGATAAGGATACAGATGAAGGTGATGTGAAGAAATTTGACATACCACAAGGTTATGTGCTTGTAAGGCTTAAAGCTAAAAATGAAAAAGGTCTTTTGCCTGTATCGGACGCAAAAGAAAGAGTACTGCCAATACTTCGTGATAAAAAGAAAGCTGATTTGGTAAAAAAGAATATGGAAGGTTCAACGCTTGAAGAAGTTTCTCAAAAATCAGGTTCAAAAGTTTCTAATGCTACTGATGTAGCTGTTGCAAGCCCAATGGTTCCCGGAGTTGGTTCTGAGCCTGCTGTTGTAGGTAAGGCTTTTGCTCTTGGCGAAGGTAATACCTCCGGGCTTATTGAAGGCAAGTTAGGTGTGTTTATGATTAAAACTAAAGCGGTTACTAAAGCTGCTGAACTACCAAACTATAATACATACATAACAAGAACACAACAGCAGGGCAGGGCAGGTATCCAATCAAGGATTACCAATGCTCTTAGAGAAAATGCTGATATAGAAGATAACAGGGCAGAGTTTAATTAACAAGCTCCTCTTATATAAAACAACAAATCCTGCACATTGTGCAGGATTTGTTGTTTTATAATATCATGTCAGTGTAAGGTATAACTGTACGGTAGCCTTTGTTATTAAAATAGTGTGTTGGGTTTTCCTGCGATACGGCTATAACAAAATCGCCGCCCCATGCCCCAAGGCTTTTTACTGTGCCCTTAAAATCAGGAAAGAGTTTTTGCTTTACAGTTTCTTCGCTTAAAAGGGTGTGCATAATTCCCTCATGCTTTTTAAGCAATGCTGTAAAGTCATTAATATTCTCAGTTACGAGCAGAGAGTCGGTTATACGGTTAATTTCGTTTATCGTTGTGGTGCTATCTTTTCTTCTTTCTTTGTAAGATGCAATAGCCGAACGGCTGTTTTGCTTTTGGTTCAGGTAAACAAAGTAAATGTTATTGATAAACTCAGGCTTAAAGCGAACGGGTGTAACGATAGGTGTATTGTTGTGTATTTGGTAGATTAGGGGTGTATTATGCTGTGCACAGGCAATATCATAACCACTGCCGCCAAAACTCTTCCATAATAAGCGGTAAGCATCAATGCCAAACCACTGTGCAATATTATTTATTAAAGTGGAAGAAGTTCCAAGCCCCCATTCTTTGGGGAAGGTAAGCCTGGTAGTAACTTTATAGCCATTAGATGCATCTATTATTTCAGGGTTTTGGCTGTAGGCTTCATGTAGTATGCCAATAAGGGTATTGGTTACAGGGCTACCTGCCTGCTGTGCATTTTTTATAATATCTTTAAAGTTAATATCAGCCTTAAACCATGCAGCCCCGTTGCTGTCATAACTTTGCCACTGTATGTCCCCGGTTTCATTGTCCTCTACATCCAGGTACTGCCCCTGTTTAGTGGGCAGGGCAAGTGCCTTTGCTCCGTCAAGTACGGTATATTCGCCTGTTAGTAAAAGTTTTCCGTTACTGTAAAAAGTCCTTTTCAATTACTGTGGTATTACGTAAGCCTTTAATATAATCTACCACTGCGGCATGGGTTACCGTGTTATTCTCAAAATGTATAGTGGCAATCAGTTTTTCTTCCTGTGTAGCTTCAAGCTGGTTAAGTATGTTCATCAGGTGCATTTTCATGTGTCCCTGCTGTATGCCTGTAGTGGTTAGCGAGCGCAGTGCAGCAAAGTTTTGTGCCAGTCCGGCAACAGCTACAATCTGCATTAATTCTTCGGCAGAAGGCTTACCAAGCATTTCAAGGCATAGCTTTACTAATGGGTGTAGCGAAGTTAATCCACCAACAGTACCCAAAGCAAGCGGAATTTCTATCCAAAAGGTAAATATGCCGCTTTCTATTTTTGCGTGAGAGAGGCTTGTATATCTGCCATCTTTAGCGGCATAAGCGTGTACTCCTGCCTCAATAGCCCTAAAGTCGTTTCCAGTAGCTACCACAACTGCATCTATGCCATTCATAATCCCTTTGTTATGGGTAACGGCACGGTAAGGTTCTGCCTCGGCTATGGCTACAGCCGTTACAAATTTCTCTGCAAACTCTGTGGGGTTTATATTTTGGTCTTCCTGCAATTCAGTTACGGGGCAAGATACCTCTGCCCTTACAGTGCAGTTAGGGACATAATTAGAAAGAATACTCATTACCACCTCTATGTTCTTTTCCTCTTCAGAAAATAGCGCATATCTGCTGGCTTGCTCTTTTACTATTTTGGCAAACCTTTCTAAACAGGAATTTATAAAGTTAGCACCCATGCTGTCTTTAGTATTAAAAGTAGCATGAAGCTGGTAATAGCCGGGCAGCAGGTCGGTTTTATTTTTAAGCTCAATGTCAAGAATACCACCACCACGTTTTTCCATGTTTTTGGTAATGTCGTGCGTTTCTGAAAATAAAAGAGGCTTAATCTCTTTAAAAAATGAATTCAGTTTGTCATTATCTCCGTGATACATAAAATGTACCTGCCCTATCTTTTCGGTATTAATAACAGTTGCTTTAAACCCGCCTCTTTCTGCCCAAAACTTAGCCGACTTTGCAGCGGCAGCCACTACAGAGCTTTCTTCTATTGCCATAGGGATGGCATACGTTTTACCGTTAATAACAAAATTTGGTGCTACACCTAAGGGTAGATAGAAGTTTGTTATAGTGTTTTCAATAAATTCGTCGTGAAGTTTTTGCAGCTTTTCGTCTGTATTCCAGTATTTCTGTATAAGGTTTACAGCCTCTTCAGGATTTGAAAAATAACTTTCTGCTATTTTTTCAATTTTTTGGTGTTTGGTGAGTTTAGAAAAACCAGTTATCGCATTGTTCATTTCCAGTAGCTTAATTATAATAACTCCTGCAAAGATACGCTTTACAGATGTATATGCTAAATATATATTGTTCAGTTTGCATAGCTAAAAATTCATTTAACAGAAAAAAGGACTGTTAATTCATAAATTTTTCATAAAATTGGGGGTTTTTTACCATTTCGAAAATGAACAATACTAAAAGAGCTTTTTTATTATTGCTACTGGCAACAATGCCGGTTTTTGCGCAACAGCAAATTACACTACAGGAAATATGGAGCGGGGCATTCAGAACCCAGGGTATGGACGACCTGACCGCTATGAAGAACAGTAACCACTATACTGTTTTAAATACTGACTGGAATTCGAGAACTGCACAGATTGACTTATATGATTTTGCCTCACTGAGTAAAGTTTCTACCATAATCGATTCAAAAAATCATAATGAATTACGTGGTATTGACAGCTATACTTTTAGCCCCGATGAGAAAAAGGTTTTAGTTGCTGTAAATTCAGAACAGATTTTCAGGCATTCTTTTGTAGCTGATTTTTACATTTATGACATTGCTACAAAATCGTTAAACAAAGTTGCTGATTATAAAATACAGGAGCCAACATTTTCTGCCGATAACTCTAAAGTTGCTTATGGATATCAAAACAACCTGTATGTATATGATATTGCAGCTAAAAAAACTACCCAAATAACAACAGATGGTAAACGCAACGCTGTAATAAATGGTATTACCGACTGGGTTTATGAGGAAGAGTTTGCATTTGTAAGGGCTTATGACTGGAATGCTTCCGGAGATAAAATTGCATACATCCGTTTTGATGAAAGCGAAGTACCGGAGTTTTCTATGGATGTTTATAATGCCGGGCTTTACCCTGCGCAGTATGAGTTTAAATATCCAAAGGCAGGTGAGAACAACTCAGAAGTTTCACTACATATTTATGATGTAAAAAGTAATACTACTAAAAAAGTAGCATTGAGTAATGTTGATGCTTATTACATTCCGCGCATAAAATGGACTAATGAAGCATCAATACTAAGTGTACAGGTGCTTAACAGGCACCAGAACAACCTTAACCTGATGTTTGTTGATGCCAACACAGGCAATGCATCGGTTGTGCTTAACGAAACCGATAAAGCATATATTGATATAACCGACAACCTTACTTTTTTAAATGATAACAGCTTTATCTGGACAAGCGAAAAGGATGGCTATAACCATATTTACCATTACAATAAAACCGGAAAACTGATTAACCAGGTTACTAAAGGTAACTGGGAAGTAACCAATTATTACGGCTTTGATAAATCGACAGGAAATATTTTTTACCAGTCGGTAGAAAATGGTTCGATAAACAGGGATGTTTACCGGATAAGCCTTAATGGTAAGAACAAAGTTAGACTTACACCTCAAACAGGTACTAACAACGCTACATTTAGTCCGGATTATAAGTTTTTTATAAATTCTTTTTCCAATACAGATACGCCTACAAACTATGCTTTACACAACGCTAAAGATGGTAAAGTAGTAAAGCAGATAAAAGACAATAACTCGCTTAAAAGCAAACTGGAAAAATATAACCTGCCGAAAAAGGAGTTTTTAGTGCTTAAAACGGCAAAAGGTCATGAACTGAACGCATGGATGATTAAGCCTGCTGACTTTGATGAGAATAAACAATATCCGGTATTTATGTACCAATATAGCGGGCCCGGATCTCAGCAGGTAAATAATGACTGGAATGGTTATGATGATTACTGGTTTATGATGCTGGCGCAACAGGGATATATTGTTGCTTGTGTAGATGGAAGGGGAACAGGGTATAAAGGAGCCGAGTTTAAAAAAGTTACGTATAAAGAATTAGGTAAGTATGAAGTAGAAGACCAGATTGATGCTGCCAAAGTAATTGGCAATTACAGCTACGTTGATGCATCGCGTATTGGTATATTTGGCTGGAGTTACGGTGGTTTTATGTCATCTAACTGCATATTGAAAGGTAACGATGTGTTTAAAATGGCAATTGCTGTTGCCCCGGTTACTAACTGGCGTTTTTATGATAGTATATATACCGAAAGGTATTTGCAGACACCACAGGAAAACGCATCTGGATATGACAGTAACTCACCAATTAACCATGTGAGCAAATTAAAGGGTTAGTATCTGTTAGTACATGGTACAGCAGATGATAATGTGCATGTACAGAACACTATGCTAATGATAGAAGCCCTTGTGCAGGCTAATAAACAATTTGACTGGGCTATTTACCCTGATAAAAACCATGGTATATATGGCGGAGCTACAAGGCTGCAGCTATATACCAAAATGACAAACTTTATAAAAGAGAAGTTATAATGGCTACTACTACTAATGTCTCTTTAGAGGAGATTCAAAATTTTGAGGGTAAATATCCTAAACAATTATGGGGGCTATTTTTCTCTGAAATGTGGGAACGTTTTTGTTTTTACGGTATGCGAGGTGTTTTAACCTATTTTATGGTTACACACCTGATACTTAATACCGGAGGACACATGGACGCAGTACAGGCAAACCTTCAGTATGGAGCTACACAGGCTTTTGTATATGCTTTTACATTTATTGGAGGGTTGTTTGCTGATAAAATACTCGGTTTTAGGAAATCACTTTTTTGGGGAGGTCTTTT
>JBQGDD010000309.1:0-4885 GCA_052038845.1 Dyadobacter sp.
TATATATCTTAACGCCGTAACAATTGCATATTTATCAATTTTCATGGTTTTTTAAACTGAAGTTTTGAGTACTTTTGCAGGAATTTAAAATTAACTTTCCGTTACTCATGGATAAAATAATTTCCTTTCTTTCTTCTACACGGTTAATGGCTTTCCTTTTTATTGTTTTTGCACTTGCAATGGGTATTGGAACCTTTATAGAAGATGCATATAATACTGATACTGCCAGGATATATATTTATAATGCTAAATGGTTTGAAGCCATTATGCTGATTTTTGTTATTAATTTTTTTGGCAACATTAAACGCTACCAGCTTCATAAAAAAGAAAAGTGGGCTACACTTTTGCTTCATCTTTCATTTATACTCATAATTACAGGCGCATTTGTAACCCGTTACATTAGTTTTGAGGGTATGATGCCTATAAGGGAAGGGGCTACAGAAAGCCAGTTTTATTCTGACAGGGCTTTTTTAACAGTAATGGTTGATGGGGAACATAATGGAGAAATGAGACGCAAGTCTTTTGAAAAGCCTTTATTACTTTCTCCTGTAGCTAATAATAACTTTTCACTGTCTGACAAGTTTAGCGATATACCTTTTGAAGTAGAATATAAAGACTTTACACTTGGTGCAAAAGAAGTTATAAAGGAGGATGAAAATGGTGTTTATTACCTTAAAATGGTAGAACAGCAATCGGGTAACCGTCATGACCATTATTTAAAAGAAGGAGAGGTACAGAATATACATAACCTTCTTTTTGCATTCAATAAGCCAACCGATGGTGCAATAAATATTACAAAAGAAGGAGATAATTATACAATAGCTACCCCTTTTGAAGGTACTTTTATGCGCATGGCAGACCAAATGCAGGGAGAAGTGGTAAAAGATACTGTTCAGCCTTTAATGTTCCGTTCGCTTTATAATATGTCAGGGGCTATGTTTGTTATTCCTGACCCTGCTATAAAAGGCAGCATTGCTTATGAATCTAATAACGATTATAAAACTAAAGAAGATGCGGCTTTAACTGTTACTGTAAAATCTGAAGGGGAGGAAAAAGAAGTTACATTACTTGGCGGCAAAGCAAAAATGGGAATACCTTATTCCTTTAAACAGGGTAATTTAGAATATACCCTTATGTATGGCAGTAAAGTATATGAACTGCCTTTTGCCATAAAACTGAATGATTTTATTGCAGAAAAATATCCCGGTACTGAGTCAAGCTATGCCTCATTTGAAAGTAAAGTAACCGTAATTGATGAGGAAGACAATAATACATTTGATACCCGTATTTACATGAACAATGTATTGGATCATAAAGGCTACCGTTTTTTTCAGGCATCTTTTGATCCTGATGAATTAGGAACAGTACTATCAGTTAATCATGACTTTTGGGGTACATGGATTACATATATTGGCTATTTCTTGCTATACATAGGGCTAATGGCTATACTATTTGATAAGAACACCCGTTTTAACGACCTAAAAGTGAAACTTGAAAAAGTGAAAGCCAAAAAAGCAACTTTAATATCGGCGTTTCTCCTATTTTTTACTTTTAGTGGTTATTAGCAGTCCCACATGCATGAAAGTACATCGCTGCAGCAGATTGACTCAATTTTTCAGAAATATAAAGTTAGTGAAGAGCACGCTGCAAAATTCGGCAGGATTATCATACAGGATGCCGGCGGAAGGATGAAGCCTGTAAATACATTTTCGTCTGAATTGTTGCGTAAAGTAAGCAAAACTGATACCTATAACGGAATGAATGCTGATCAGGTTTTCCTATCAATGACGATGTTTGACCAAGCATGGTTTAGCGTACCGATTATATATTTGAAAAGGGGTAACGACAGCCTGCGTATTGTTGCCGGTATTGAAAAAGATGCTAAATATGCATCGCTGGCTGACTTTTTTGATGAAAGGGGCAATTATAAATTATCCAAAACATTAGATGCTGCTTACAGGGCACCTGTGCCAAATCAGTTCCAAAAAGATTTTATGGATATTGATAAGCGTATTAATTTATTGTATTCGGCATTAACAGGGCAGATATTAAAAATATTCCCCATACCCGGGCATGAAAATGACAAATGGGTGTCTTACCTTGAAACCGGAGAGCACAGAGGTACTGCTCTTGATACTATAAAAAATGCATTGCCATATTATATACAGTCACTGGCAAAAGCAACTGAAACTAATGATTATGAACTGCCTGACAGCATACTTACAGGCTTAAAGCAATATCAGGTTAAGTACGGAGGGAAAATTATGCCTCATGAAGATAAAGTTGAGGCTGAGATACTGTATAACAAATATGATATTTTTAAAAGGCTGTTTTCATGGTATATTTATATAGGCCTGCTAATGTTCTTTTTTGTTATCCTTAAAATATTCAATTCTAAAAAATGGGTTGCCACAGCAGTTAAAACATCACATATAATTATTGGGGTATTGTTTGCTTTGCATACATTAGGCTTAATAGCGCGTTGGTACATATCCGGCCACGCTCCATGGAGTAATGCTTATGAGTCTGTAATATATGTAGCATGGGCTACTATGTTTTTCGGCTTGGCATTCGGCAGAAAATCTGAGCTGACGGTAGCGGCAACCGCTTTTGTAGCCGCAATGGTTTTAATGGTTGCACACTGGAACTGGACAGACCCTGAAATTGGCAACCTTGTACCTGTACTGGACTCTTACTGGTTAATGATACACGTTGCGGTAATTGTAGGTAGTTATGGGCCTTTTACCTTAGGTATGATACTTGGGCTCGTGGCTATGTTCTTAATGATATTTACTACAGATAAGAATAAGGAAACAATGGGGCTTAACATAAAGGAGCTTACCTATATTAATGAAATGGCTTTAACAGTAGGGCTTGTTATGCTAACCATTGGTAACTTTTTAGGAGGACAATGGGCTAATGAAAGCTGGGGGCGTTATTGGGGCTGGGATCCTAAAGAAACATGGGCTTTAGTAAGTATTATGGTATATGCTTTTGTTATACATATGCGTTTTGTTCCTGCTTTAAGGGGCACGTGGATTTATAACTTTTTTAGTGTACTTGCATTTGCAGCAATATTAATGACATATTTTGGGGTTAACTTCTATCTTACCGGGCTTCACTCTTATGCAAGCGGAGAGTTGAGGACACCCATGTATTTCTTGTGGATGGCTCTGGCTGTATTTATACTGGGTATAATTTCGTTTGTGCAGTACCGCAAGTACTATAAAAAATAGTTTGCAATATTACAGGATGCTAAAGCATTTTATGTAAATTTATAATCAAATTGAAGTAAATGAAAAAGGTAATTATAGCAGTATGTGTGTTGTTTGTATTGAGCTGTCAGAATAAAGTACAAAATACGGCTGCTACCGAAGCACAAATAAACAAATCTATGGCAACAGAAACTATCTACCAATATAAAGTAAAAGACCTTTACGGAGAAGAATTTGATTTTTCATCACTAAAAGGTAAAAAAATAATTGTTGTAAATACGGCATCTAAATGTGGGCTTACACCACAGTATAAAGAACTGGAAGCTTTATATAAAGAATATAACAGCAATGGGCTTATAATTGTAGGGTTTCCTGCTAATAACTTTGCAGGGCAGGAGCCGGGAACAAACGCAGAAATTGCTGAGTTTTGTGAGCAGAACTATGGTGTTACCTTCCCGATGATGGATAAAATATCCGTTAAGGGAGATGATATGGCTCCGATTTATAAATTTCTTACTGAAAAGAATAAAAACGGATTACAGGACAGTGAGGTAGAATGGAACTTCCAGAAATACCTTATTGATGAAAAAGGTAACCTTGCAAAAGTTATCAGCCCGCGTACCTTGCCTACAGATCCTGAAATAGTTAACTGGATAAAATCATAACTGTTTTTTCACTTACAAAGCTGTTTAATCACAGTAACTTTAAGCCCAGTAAATAAATTAGAATGATTTACCCAAAAATACCTTTAGCGCAAAGCATCCTCGAAATATGCAGTGCTAAAGGAGTTACAGATATTGTAATATCTCCGGGTTCACGCAATGCACCATTAACAATTGGTTTTGCCAATAATCCTGAATTTACCTGTTATAGCATTACCGATGAACGCTGTGCAGCCTTTTTTGCTATGGGCATGGCACAGCAGTTAAAAAAGCCTGTTGCGGTAGTCTGTACTTCTGGTTCTGCACTGCTTAATTATTATCCTGCTGTAGCCGAGGCATTTTACAGCCAGATTCCGCTTATTGTTATATCTGCCGACAGGCCGCATGATAAGATAGATATTGGCGACGGGCAGACTATCCGTCAGGAAAATGTATATGCAAACCATATACTTTACAGCGCCAATTTACTGGAAGAAGCATCGGCAGAAAATGATATTGAAATAGTAACTGCTATTGATACAGCTATCAGCAAAAAGGGACCTGTACATATTAATGCCCCTTTTGAAGAGCCATTGTATGAAACAACCTCAGAATTATTAGTAAACCCTGCAATTGCAACAGAAACAACCACTGATACAGATTTTAATGAAGATGTAAAGCCTCTGATTGAAGGATGGAATAGTGCTAAAAAGAAATTAGTATTGGTAGGTGTAAATGATCCAAAAAGCATAAGCAGGAAAGTAATTGAGCATTTCGCAAATGACCCATCGGTTGTGATAATGACAGAAACACCGTCTAACCTTTATCATGAAACTTTTATAGGTAATATAGATACTATTATTACCCCTTTAACAAAAACAGACTTTGAAGCCTGGCAACCCGATATTCTTCTCACTTTTGGTGGCATGGTAGTGTCCAAAAGGGTTAAGGCATGGCTGCGTAATTATAAACCAAAGCACCACTGGCATATAGATACCTTAAGGGCTTATGATACCTTTGGCGCGCTTA
>JBQGDD010000310.1:0-26206 GCA_052038845.1 Dyadobacter sp.
TATGGACTATCTAAAGTCAAGGCTTTAGAATATTTCAATTATTGAAATTATTAAATCTTTAAATAAATAAAGATGAGTAAATACACAGAAGAAGAATTAAAAATTGAACTCGAGAATAAAGAATACGAGTACGGTTTTTATACAGATATAGAATCAGACACGTTTCCTGTAGGGCTTAACGAAGACGTTATCCGTGCGCTTTCTTTTAAAAAGGAAGAGCCGGAGTGGATGACTGAGTGGCGCCTGGAGGCTTTTCGTGCCTGGGAGCAGATGATTGAACCGGAGTGGGCAAATGTGCATTACCAAAAACCAGATTTTCAGGCAATATCTTATTATTCGGCTCCAAAAAAGGCAGACCCTAATAAAACGCTGGATGATGTAGATCCTGAGCTTTTGGCAATGTACAAAAAGCTGGGCATATCTGTCGATGAGCAAAAAATGATGAATAACGTAGCGGTAGATATTGTTGTCGATTCTGTTTCTGTAGCTACTACATTCAAGAAAACATTAGCCGAAAAAGGCATTATATTCTGCCCAATATCCGAAGCGATTAAAGAGCATCCGGAACTGGTAAAAAAATACCTGGGTACAGTTGTGCCGCAAAGGGATAACTTTTATGCAGCACTGAACTCGGCGGTGTTTACAGACGGTTCTTTTTGCTATATACCAAAAGGTGTGCGTTGCCCAATGGAACTGAGTACGTACTTCAGGATCAACCAGGCAGGTACAGGGCAGTTTGAAAGAACACTTGTAGTTGCAGATGAAGGCAGTTATGTGAGCTACCTTGAAGGCTGTACAGCACCAAGCCGTGATGAAAACCAACTGCATGCAGCAGTGGTAGAGCTTATTGCACTTGATGATGCCGAAATTAAATACAGTACCGTACAAAACTGGTTTCCCGGTAATAAAGAGGGTAAAGGCGGGGTGTACAATTTTGTAACAAAACGAGGCCTTTGCGAAAAGAATGCTAAAATATCCTGGACACAGGTAGAAACAGGTAGTGCTGTAACATGGAAATACCCAAGCTGTGTGCTTAAGGGAGATAACTCTGTAGGGGAATTTTACTCTATTGCGGTAACGAATAACTTTCAGCAGGCAGATACGGGTACTAAGATGATACACCTTGGCAAGAATACTAAGAGTACTATTATATCTAAAGGTATATCGGCAGGGAAGTCGCAGAACAGTTACCGTGGTTTGGTACAAATAGGCAGCCGTGCAGAAAATGCAAGGAACTTCTCGCAATGCGATTCATTGTTAATGGGTAACAACTGCGGTGCGCATACATTCCCATATATAGAGTCTAAAAACACTACGGCTAAAATAGAGCATGAGGCTACCACCAGTAAAATTGGTGAAGACCAGGTGTTTTACTGTAACCAAAGGGGTATCCCTACAGAAAAGGCAATTGCACTTATAGTGAACGGTTTTAGTAAAGAGGTGCTTAATAAACTCCCAATGGAATTTGCTGTTGAAGCGCAGAAACTGCTCGAAATAAGCCTTGAGGGGAGTGTGGGTTAATCTTGTTCAACGTTTAATGTTTAAATTATGGACATAGTTTTAAAAAATGTAAAGAAAAAAGATTTGGCAGTTATTAAATCGCTGGCAAAAGCTTTAGGATTTGAAGTTGGAAAATCTGATGAGGCAGTAAAGAAAACAGAGACCAGAGGGTTTGATGCTAAGGCTTTTTCAGGCTCAGTTGAGTTTAATGGTAACCCGGTAGCGTTACAAAGGGAGCTAAGGGATGAATGGAAATAGTATTTTAGCAGATACCAATATCTTGATTTATCTTTTGCAGGGTAACAAAGCTGTAACAGATTATCTGGATGGTAAAGATGTTTACATATCATTTGTTACTGAACTGGAACTTTTAAGTTTTCCCCAACTTACAACAGATGAGTTAAAAAAAATAAATCAGTTACTTAGTTCTGTAAAAATTATTGATATAAATACTTCAATAAAAAAGAGTACCATTGAACTTAGAAGTAAACATAAATTTAAACTGCCGGATAGTATTGTTTTAGCCACAGCCGGATTTTTAAATATCATTGCTGTTACAGCTGATAAACAATTACTAAAGGCAGAAAAAGAGATAAGAGTACATATGTGCGATTTATAATAGCTATAAAATTATACACTAAATAATGCTTACAATTAAAAACTTACACGCAAGTGTTGAAGATAAAGAGATTTTAAAAGGTATTAACCTTGAGGTTAAGGCAGGAGAGATACATGCCATTATGGGTCCTAATGGATCTGGTAAAAGTACATTATCATCTGTTATAGCAGGAAAAGAAGATTATGAGGTAACTGATGGCGAAATATTGCTTGAAGGAGAAGATATCGGCGATTTTGCACCGGATGAAAGGGCACATAAAGGTGTTTTCCTTTCGTTTCAGTATCCTGTAGAGATACCGGGAGTATCTGTAACCAACTTTATGAAAACAGCGATTAACGAGAGCCGTAAAGCAAGGGGACAGGAAGAAATGCCTGCCAATGAAATGCTGAAACTTATCCGTGAAAAAAGTGAGCTTTTAGAGATAGACCGTAAGTTTTTATCACGTTCGTTAAACGAAGGGTTTTCGGGAGGTGAGAAAAAGCGTAACGAAATTTTCCAGATGGCTATGCTGGAGCCTAAACTTGCGATACTGGATGAAACCGATTCAGGTCTTGATATTGATGCATTGCGTATTGTTGCTAATGGAGTTAATAAACTACGCAGTAAGGATAATGCCGTAATTGTTATTACACATTATCAAAGATTATTGGATTATATAGTGCCGGATTTTGTACACGTGCTTTACAATGGTAAAATAGTAAAATCGGGCGGTAAGGAACTTGCTTACGAGCTTGAGGAAAAAGGTTACGATTGGATAAAATCAGAAAATTAAAACAGTCATAAAGTCAAAGGTCTTAAAGTCTAAAGTTTCGATGGATGGGTAAATTTAGTTCTTTTGAGGAGATTAATTCTTGGCAAAGAGCGAGGTCTTTAAATAAAAGAATTTATTTGATTACTGAAACTGATGACTTTAAAAAGGACTTTGATTTAGCAAGACAAATAAGGAGATGTTCAGTATCAATATCTTCGAATATAGCAGAAGGCTTTGAGCGAAATACAGATAAAGAGTTTATACACTTTTTATTCATTGCAAAAGGTTCAGCGGGCGAATTTAGGTCACAATTATACTTAGCATTCGATTTAGGTTACATAACTCAGGAAGCTTTTAATGAGCTGCTTCTTGAAATCAGTGAAATATCAAAGCTGCTTAGCGGTTTTATAAAATATCTTAGTAAACAGGTTTAGGGTTTAAAGTACTTTAAGACTTTAGATTTTTAACTTTCGACATAACAAACATGGATTTAAAAGAAAAATTATTATCTTCTTTTATGGCTTTTGAAGAGCGTGTAGATGTACATTCAGATTTGCATGATATACGCACAGAAGCGTTAAAGAATTTCGAAAATAAAGGCTTTCCCGGCAAAAAGGAAGAAGCATGGAAATATACTTCGCTTAACAGCGTCCTTAAAAATGATTTCAGTGTGTTTCCTAAACAGGAAAACGCCATAGGCTATATAGATGTAAAAAAATATTTTTTACATGAAATTGACAGCTACAAACTGGTTTTTATCGATGGTATTTTCAGTTCGTTTTTGTCATCTACAACACATGATGGGTTGGATGTATGCCTTATGTCGAGTGCGCTTACCAAGCCCAAATACAAAGAGGTTATAGACACTTATTTTAATAAAGTTGCCGATACTAAAGACAGCCTTACCTCATTAAACACTGCTTTTGCGTGTGAGGGTGCTTTTATCAACATTCCAAAAAGCAAGGTAGCCGATAAGCCTATCGAAATAATGTACCTTTCAACAGGTAATGAGGCAGCACTTATGGTACAGCCCCGCAACCTGATAATAGTGGGCGAAAATGCTCAGGTACAGATAATAGAGCGCCACCAGAGCCTTAACAGCAACCCGGTGCTTACCAATGCCGTTACCGAAATATTTGTGCAGGAAAGAGCCATTGTAGATTATTACAAGATTCAGAATGATGTGCAGAGTGCAAACCTGATAGACAATACTTTTATAGCCCAGAAACGCAACAGCAACGCCTCTGTGCATACTTTTTCGTTTGGAGGTAACATTACAAGGAACAACCTCAACTTTTACCATCAGGGAGAGCATATAGAAAGCACGCTTAAGGGCATTACCATTATTGGCGATAAACAGCTTGTTGACCATTACACACTGGTAAACCATGCAGAGCCAAACTGTGAGAGCCACCAAAACTATAAAGGTATTTTTGACGGTAACGCTACAGGGGTTTTTAATGGTAAAATATTTGTAGAGAAAGAAGCGCAGAAAACGGATGCTTTCCAGCAGAATAACAATATACTTTTAAGCGAAAAAGCAACCATTAACGCCAAGCCGCAACTGGAGATTTTTGCCGATGATGTTAAATGTTCGCATGGATGTACTATCGGTCAGCTTGATGAAAGTGCCATGTTCTATATGCAGTCGCGCGGAATACCTAAAAAAGAAGCTAAAGCATTACTAATGTATGCTTTCAGCAATGAAGTAATAGAGAGTATAAAGATACCCGAATTAAAAAACAGGATAACTAAATTAATAGCTTCTAAATTAGGCGTTAATATGGGTTTCGACTTATAGTTTAATCATATAACATTACAGGTAAAAGGCAGCACAAATAGTACTGCCTTTTCTTTTATTTAGAATTAATAAAAATAATTTGCATATATGGCACAACACCTGTAGATTTGCAATTTAGAATTAATCTAACTAAATATAGTGATTAAAACAGTAATAAAACTCCCAAAATATATATTGCTTTTAGCAGGTACTTACTGCTTTGCCCAACAGCCCGTTAAAGACACTCTCAGACCTGTCCATCTGGATGAAGTGGTGGTAACAGGTCAGTTTGAACCCCAATCGGTTAAAAAGTCGGTGCAGAATGTAAGGATAATTAAGCAGGAAGATATAAAACAGCTTGGGGCTAATAACCTTAGTGATGTTTTAAACCAGTATATAAATATTACGGTGCGCCCCAGCGGTAATGATGGACGTTCTACAGTATCAATGTTTGGGCTTGACGGGCAGTACTTTAAAATATTGATAGATAACGTGCCCATAGTTAACGAAGCCGGGCTTGGCAATAATATAGATCTTTCTCAGATAAACCTTAATGATGTAGAGCGTATAGAGATTATAGAAGGCTCTATGGGTGTAACGCATGGTGCAAATGCGGTGAGCGGTATCTTAAATATCATAACTAAAAAGTCATCCTCATACAAATGGGAAGTACAGGCAACCGTGCAGGAGGAAACTGTAGGTAATGAGTATGCCCTTTTTGATAAAGGCAGGCACATACAGGCACTTAAGGTTTCACACAGCATATCAGATAACTGGTTTGTATCATTAAACGCTAACAGGAACGATTTTACAGGCTGGCTGGATAACAGGAAGGGTAAAGACCATTTCCTTACAGACTCTCTAAGGGGATACCAGTGGCTGCCCAAAGAACAACTGATAACTAACGCTCTGGTAGGCTATAACAGGGAAAATTTAAAGATATTTTACCGCTTTGAATACCTTGATGAAAACATCAGCTATTATAACCCCAATGTTGAGGTAGGCTTTAATACAGAAATTGGCTCTTACCGTGTGGCGACCGACAGGCGTTTTGCCACCAACAGGTTTTACCACCATCTAAATGCATCGGGTAAACTGTTTTCGCAGTTAAATTATAACGTATCTGTATCCCACCAAAAGCAGACACGTGATGCCGAGGAGTTCCGCTATTTTATACAGCAGGATATGGAACAGTTAATTAGCCGGGGCAGAGACCAGTCTATGGAGGTGTTATACTCTATAGGTACTGTGAGTAACCTGTTTAAAAGCAAGGTTGTTGACCTACAGCTTGGGTATGAGTTTGTAAACAATAACGGCTTATCAACAGAAATAGGGGAAGGGCAAAGCACACAGTACATATCAGAAAGGCTTGAAAACTATGATTTTTTTGTTTCGTCAGAGGTAAATGTTTCCGATAAGTTTTCTGTACGTCCGGGCTTTAGGTATTCATTCCAGTCTCAGTTTGATAACCAAACGGCTTCATCATTAGGCATGAAATACCAGTTTGATAACGGTATGCAGCTTCGGGGGGCAATCGGGCAGTCTTACCGCACACCTACTTTTGAAGAACTTTATATGAAACTGATATTTTCCGGTCACTACTTTACCGGAAACGAAAACCTTATACCAGAGAATAGTATGTCTTATGAGGCAAGTATAAGGAAAACCAGCTTTTTCGATTCGGGCATAACCTTATCTAATAATATAGCGGCAAGCTACATAGACATTAAAGACAGGATTACAAGTACAATAGTTGGTTTTGACGGGGCAACCCCAATGTATGAATTTATGAATATAAGTAATTACAGTATGTGGAATGCGTCAACTACCAACCAGGTTAAATATAAAAACTGGAACGTAAACATAGGGGCTACGGTTATAGGCATATCCCAACAGTTGGATGAAAACACAAGCATTACAGACGGGTTTTTATATACCCTTAATTTAAATACTAGTGTTGCCTACCGTGTACCCTCATTAAACGCTGTTTTTGCGGTATATTATAAATACAACGGGGCAGTACAGGAATACCAGGCATTAAGCAATGAGTTTGCCACTATAGAGGCAACCAACTGGCTTGATGCATCGGCATCTAAAACATTTTTTAATAATGCACTTGATGTACAGCTTGGCGTAAGGAACATTATGGATATAACCAACGTAAACCGTATAGGTACACCACAAACTGGTGGTCATGCATCATCTACAAGTATACTTTCTGCCTATGGCAGGTCCTATTACTTAAGGCTAACGTATAATCTTAATATCTAATTTATAATAACATACATAATATGAAAAAAAGTTTTTTAACCCTTGCACTGGCGGCAGCGTTTTTAGCTTCATGTTCCAGTGACGACAGCACTCCGGCAGATGGTGGTAACGGAAATGGGGGTACGCCTCCGGCACAGGGAAGTATAGTTCAGCCTGAAGTTGGCGGACCAAACCAACCAAACCAGGTATATTTTAACCTAAGCGGTAATAATTCGGCAGTTGTAGAAAGGACATCGTGGGATTTAGGCTTTTATTCGGGCAATGAATTCAGGGTTGTCCTGAACGGTTCTTTAAAAATGGCTGTAAAAAAACTGGAAACCACCAATATTGACCAGGTACAGTCAGCCGACCCGTCTGTTAGCGTTGGGCCGAGTACTCTTGCCAGTTTAGGCTATGTAGATAACCCTACAGGAATATTAACAGGCAATGGTAACGGCGAAGGTACTGCAATAGCTGAAATTTCTGTAAACGATGCAGATAACCATGTTTACCTGGTAAATATGGGTTATGGGCTTACTACCCAAACGCCTAATGTAGGCAGCGCATTAGTAGATGGCGAAATGAGGGGCTGGAAAAAAATACGCATACTAAGGAGCGGTAATGATTATGTACTGCAGTATGCTGATATAAATGCAACAACACACAGCGAAGTTATTATAAGTAAAGACCCTGCCTATAATTTTACTTTTTACAGTATGGTAAACAATACAGTTACTTTGGCAGAGCCGTTAAAAGGCGACTGGGATATTAATTTTACCACATTTACCAATTATTACCCATCAGGAGATGATATGGTGCTTTACCCTTTTGCTGATTATACCCTGCTTAATACTAAAGGAGGTACAAGGGCGTATGAAATTGTAACAGAAAATGCCAACGGGGGCGAAGACGGTTATAATGCATTTACACTTGCTGAGGTTGACAATTCTAAATTTGAGGCTTCGGCACAGGATCACAGGTTTGTTAGCTGGAGGACAGAGGCAGGTCCAAGCACCTCTATGGTGGTGCGTACTGACCGTTTTTATGTTTTAAAGGATGCACAAGGCAATTTGTATAAAATATTATTCAGGGCGCTTAAAAACGATGCAGGCGAAAGGGGTCACCCAATATTTGAATACAAGCTCCTGCAATAGTTATTTGTAAATTAAATTTAGTTTGTTTTTAGTTAATCCCGGCAGGTTTTATTATTAAAACCTGCCGGGATTTTTTATTGTGTATTTGTAATTAACAGCAGCTAAGAATATAAACCTGCAAGGTTTTCAAAACCTTGCAGGTTTAAAAAATGCTCACACTTTTAAAAATCGAGAGCATCAATAAAAAGCCGCTCCTGTATAAGAGCGGCTTTTCAAAAAAATAATAACCCAACGGTTTATAGAGAAGCAACTAAGTCCCTCCATTCCTTTAGTTCCGGTATTCCGGGTTTTCTTTTCCCGAAAAACTGAACGATAATTTCTCCCATTTCGTTAAATACTTCTATAGCGGTTACTGTACCGTCTTCGGTAGGTTTGCGTACTATCCATGTTTGTGCTATTTTGCTCATGTCAAGGTGCAGGTTAAAGTCAGGATCCATAACATTAAACCAGTCGTTATGCCACATTGTTTTTCTTACCGTTCCTGTATGTATCTGTATGTTGCCCCTGTTGCCCACAAAACACATAATAGGCAGTTTTTGTTCGGCAGCACCTTCCAGCATTTTTACTATCACTTCTTTATCTACAGGTTTTGCAAATTCCTCATTAGGCGCAAGGCGAAGTGCCTGTGTACGAGTAACACCAAACTTTCTCAGCATCCCGAAAAATTCGTGGGTGTCTTTAAGGTTTTGCCATGCTTCCTGAAAACCTTTTACATCAATATCTGCATCCGGTTTTTCATCAAGGTTAAGCGGAACATTTACAGTAGTTTCCTCTGTACCCTGCTCTGCTGATTTGTATTTTGCTACCAGTTCATCAAAAGCAGCTTCATTACTGTCTTTAGTCAGGTATATTTTGTGTATGGCAAGCCCGTCTTTACCAAAAAACTGAAGGCTTTTCCTGTCGCCATGCTCGCTTTTTTCGGCTACGGCAAAGGCTTTATCCCAATGTGAAATAAAGATACGCAGGTCTATATCCTCGCCTACAAACAAACCTGCATGCGGAGAACTGAAATCAGGATTCAGGTAAACACCCTTACGCTCGTGCACACACTCGTCATTACGGGTAAGTGCCATTACTTTATCCAGCTTTTCCACTTCGGTTAGTATAGCGGCAAACTCAGGCTTTAAACGGGTAACGGTGTCGCCTGTTTGCGTAGCTAGTAATTCTGCTTCGCTAACACCCAGTTTTTCTGCGGCATTGCGTATTCTTACATGGGGATTTTCGGCTTTTAATGCCTCCCATTGCGATTTCAGTGTATTGGTTATTGTACTCATAAATGTATGGTTTTTAATGTCCGAATAATATTAATGGATTCTTATTTACTGGGTGCGGGCAAACAGTACACGGAAAGTTATATACCCGGCTGATGATTTCTTTGGTAAACACCTTATCAGGCACATCATGCGCTACTACTTTACCTTTTTTAAGCAGCATAACCTTATCGGCAAACTGTGCGGCAAGGTTAAGGTCATGCAGTACCATTACTGCGGTATTACCTCTTTCGGTAAAGTTTTTCACTGTATGCAGTATACGGTGCTGGTGCAGTACATCAAGGTTGTTAAGGGGCTCATCTAAAAAAATGAGTTTTTCGGTAACAGTATTATCAAGCTGTGCCAGTACACGCGCCAGGTGTACCCGTTGCTTTTCACCACCCGATAGCGTATTGTAGTCCCTTTCTTTAAGAGCAGCTACATCAGTTTCTTCCATAGCTTTAAAAGCTGCTTCGTGGTCTTCTTTATGCGGTGCAGCGTTAAAATAGGGATAACGCCCCATCATAACCACATCTTTTACACTAAGCGGAATATCCTGGCTGTTATTTTGCGAGAATTTAGCCTTGTTGTGCGACAGCTCTTTAGCATCCCATTCTTCAAAAGTTTTCTTTTTGAAAAAGATGGGTTCATCGCTTTTTTCCATTTCATTAGCAAGCAGGTTCAGCAGGGTAGATTTACCCGCCCCGTTAGGGCCTACTATAACCAGCAGTTCGCCTGTGGGTACAGCAACGTCAATATCGTTAAGAATCTCGTACCTGCGGTGTGCATAGGATATTTTATAGGCTTCAAGCATGGCTACATCGATTTACGGTTGCGGATTAATATGATAATAAATATAGGTGCTCCCATAAAGGCGGTAAGTATGCCTATCGGCACTTCTGAAGGTGCTGCTATGGTTCGGCTTATGGTATCTGCGGCAAGCAGTAATACACTGCCCAGTATTGCCGACATAGGCAGTATAATATGGTAATTCGATTTAAAAATTAGGCGGAGTATGTAAGGCACAATAAGCCCCACAAACCCTATAGTACCTGCAAACGCTACAGATGTACCTACCATGAGTGCTGTGAGCAGTACTATTTGTTTTTTAATACGCTCTACGGGTATGCCCAGGTGCTGTGCATCTTTTTCGCCCAGCATCATTGCGTTTAGTGCTTTGCCTTTATTGATAAGGAAGAAATAACTAATGGCAATGATAACAGCGAGGATGGCATTTTTTGTCCATGTAGCTCCGCCCAGGCTGCCCAGGTTCCAAAAGGTAAGGTCACGCAGCTGCTCTTCTTCAGATATGTAGATAAGGAAGCCGGTTATGGCAAACCCCAAAGCTGTTATAGCAACACCCGAAAGCAGCATGATAACCACATTGGTTTTCCCATTAGAGGTAGATATGCGGTACACCAGTATCATGGTAATAAGCGCGCCTATAAATGCCATGATACTTAGTAATGAGAAATGTAGAAATTCCGGAATGTAGGGCTTTATAGAACTACCCAGTACTATGGTTAATGCCGCAAAAAGCGATGCTCCCGATGTTATGCCTATCAAATCGGGTGTGGCAAGGGGGTTTTTAAACATGCCCTGTAACGCCGTACCCGAAACTGCCAGCGCACTGCCTATAAGTATAGCCATAGTAATACGGGGCAGGCGCAAATCCATAAGCACAAAGCGGTCACTTTCTGCAATGGTACTGTCATTGGCTATAATACCCCTAAAAATTTCTGTAAGCGAATGTTTTTCAAATACATATACACCCATATACAGCGATGCTACTGTCAGTAAAAGCAGTAGTATTACACTGAATATCATGTATATGGAGAGTTTATTTTGCATCGGCAGCCAGCTTACTGTTTAGTTCCAGGGCAGCTTCGCCCACTCGTGGCCCAAAACCTGAAAGCAGTCCGCCATCCATCGCTATAATCCTTTTATTTTTTCCGGCATTCGTTTGGCTTACGCCCTGTATTTTCAACACACCCTGTGGGCCACCAAGGCTGCCTAAACCTGAGTCGAACATCAGGATAACATCGGGGTTGCCTTTTATAAGTGCTTCCGGAGTAAGGGGTTTAAAATCTTCAAATTCGGTTATGGCATTTTTAGCACCGGCTAATTCAATTACTTTATCTACAGGTGTTTTTTTACCAGCTACCATAAGCGTACCTGCGCCACGGGCATAGATAAACAATACTTTCGTAGCTGATACTTTAGCAAGATCCGCATCTATTTTATCCTGTAATTCTTTAAATGAATTATTGTTTAATGTTTTAGCCACATCTGCTATAAGCTTTTTAGTACCTTCGGGTGTAAACTCCTGATTGTACACTTGCGCTTTTATACCTGATGTTTTAATTTTTTCAAGCAGTTCAGGGCTGATGTCTTTATCTGTAGCCAATATAAGCGTTGGCTGTAATGCCATCAATGCTTCTATAGATATACTTCTTACATGGCCTAAATCTTCTGCATTATTTTTTACGCTTTCGGGGTAGGTGCTGGTAACATCTACGCCTACAATATCTCCTTCGTGCCCAAGTGCGGCTATTATTTCGGTAACAGCGCCATTCAGGGAAATTATCCTGTGCTTTTCTGTTTTTGCAATGGTATCATTGGCAGTGGCAGCATCTTCGGTGTTTTTCGTATCGTTTTTGCAGGAAACAGTTGCCAGTATGATTAAGGCAGCGGTAAAAAATTTGCTTATATGCTTCATTAGTAAGAAAGTGTTGTTTTTATTAAATCTAAATTAGCGCAAATTTATTATTTTTATTTAGAATGAAAAAAAATAAGCAATAAAAAAAGAGCACTATTACAGTGCTCTTATGTTAAATTATTTGTTTTGTAGAGTAGTCTATTGACGGTTAGCCTCTAAATACAGTAAATCGTTTCTTCTCTTTATAGTTTTAAATTTTGGATTAAAATCTTTATTGTATAATGCTATTACCAAAGCATTTTCCTGTGGCTTTTGCTGTTCAAAAATGCAGTATGTAGTTACTGATGATGTGGCGTTGTGGACTTTACGGGAAGTTTTTTCTCCAGTTTCAAAATTAATATGGTCCAGTGTAAGGTAACCGTCCGGTGCTACATAATAAAGTAACACACCTTTAATGTCACTGCTGCTTACTGTTTCGCCATTGCAAATATCCCTGCCGTCACCTATTAAGTATATATGACCAACAGAATCAACAGCATAGTCTTTAATATACTCTCGGCATACATCGCTAAAATCTTTTTCTTCAAGCTCTAAATGCCCGTAACAGTGAAAAGGAAAATCTCTGTAACCATCCTGATCGCGCACATACTCAAGTTCATAAACAAGGCTGTCATTTACAGTAAGTGTTGTTGTCTTATATGGCTGTGTGCCGTTTTTTATAGCCTGGCTATAAGTTATGCATTGTGCTTTAGCAGTAAAAGCAGCTAAAAAAATAATGCATATCGTAAATAGTGTTTTTTTCATAACCAGTATAATTATATGGCAAATACCCTGCTGACCTATGAGCGGTTAGCCTGCCTGTAACCCAGGCCATTTCTTCCTTTATTATTTATAAGCCCCCTGTTATAGACATTAAAATCTTTATTCTTTATTTCTATTATCAAAGTATTATTCTGTAATCTCTGTACTTCAAAAGCATAGTATGTAGCCATAGGCAAGTTAAAATTACGTACCTTTTGGGAAGTTTTTTCTCCGGTTTCAAAATTAATGTGATCAATCATTTGGGATCCATCCAGTGCAATGTAATATACTACTGCACCTTTAACATCGCTGCTGCTTACCGTTTCGCCATAGCAAATATCCCTGCCATCGCCCAATAGATATAGCTGCATAACAGAAACAACTTTATAACCTCTAATAAACTCTTCGCATATACTGTTAAAGTCACTCATTTCAGCGTCTAAGTTTCCGTAACAATAAAAGGGATAAGAGTTGTTGTAAGCCCTATCCTGTACATAATCAAGTTTATAAGACTGCGTATTGTTTAAATTAAGCGTTGTTGTTTTGCCTGTTGATATTTGAACTTTCGGACCATTAACAGGACACCATTTTCGTGGCTTTTGTGCTACAGTAGCATGAGTTGCTAAAAAAGTAAGGCAGAAAACAAGCAGTATTTTTTTCATAGCTGATAATGGGCTTAAAATCAAATATAAATAAAAAACGCGGGGATAGAAAGGGGCAGTCTTAAATCTGTACCAAATATTCTTTTATTAAACAAACAAGCCTTAACTTTGCAGTTGTTTTGCCGGGGCATAAAATTTCGGCATTATAACTTTTAACTTTTTGATAATTAGATATGTTAGATATAAAAGCCATCAGGGCAGATTTCCCAATACTTAACCAAACCGTAAACGGAAAGCCCCTGGTATATTTTGATAACGCGGCTACATCTCAAAAACCACAGGTGGTTATAGATGCCATAGCCGGTTACTACAGTACTATTAACTCCAACATCCACAGGGGCGTTCATGCGCTTAGCCAGTTAGCAACTGATGCCTATGAAGTGTCACGCCAAAAAATTCAGGCACATATTAATGCAAAGTATCCGTATGAAGTATTGTTTACCACAGGTACTACACATGGCATTAACCTTGTGGCGAGTGGCTTTGCTTCGCTTATAAAAGCGGGCGATGAGGTTATGATATCTGCAATGGAGCACCACAGCAATATTGTACCTTGGCAAATGCTTTGCGAAAGGACAGAGGCAAAACTGGTAGTTATCCCTATGAATAATAAAGGGGAGCTGATAATAGAAGAGTTTGAAAAACTCCTGACTGAAAAAACCAAAATAGTTTCGGTAAACCATATTTCCAATTCATTGGGAACTATAAACCCTATAAAACACATTATAGATAAGGCACACCAGTATGGTGCTGCCGTACTGATAGACGGTGCACAGGCTGCACCACACCTTCGCCCCGATGTGCAGGCGCTGGATTGTGATTTTTATACCTTTTCAGGACATAAAACCTGCGGTGCTACGGGTAGCGGAGTACTTTATGGTAAAGAAGAATGGCTTACAAAATTGCCTCCATATCAGGGTGGGGGAGAGATGATAAAAGAAGTACGCTTTGATAAAACCACCTATGCCGGGCTGCCCCATAAGTTTGAAGCAGGCACGCCAAATATAGAAGGCGGCATAGTGCTGGGCACTGCTATAGATTATCTTACCAATATAGGGTTTGATAACATCATGGCTTATGAAAATGAGCTGCTGCACTACGGTACACAAAAACTACAGGAAATAGAAGGGCTTGCCATTATAGGTACGGCGGCACAAAAAACATCTGTAATATCGTTTAATGTGGGTAGTATTCACCCATATGATATTGGTGCTATTGTAGATAAAATGGGTATAGCCGTGCGTACAGGGCACCATTGCACCCAGCCCGTTATGGACTTTTTTAACGTTCCGGGAACGGTAAGGGCTTCTTTTTCTTTTTACAATACAAAGGAAGAAATAGACGCGCTTTGCGAAGCTGTTAAAAAGGCACAAAGGATGCTTTCCTGATAATTGGGTAAAAAATTGTAATTTTATATCAAAATTGTAAAACACCTTTTCAAAAAAATAGGTGTAGTTTAGTAACCAAGCAACCAGCTAAAAATAACTTTTTTATGAAAAAAATACTGCCTTTAATTTTGCTTACCCTTGTTGTTGCCGCAGGCTGTTCTACAGCTTCAAAAGCTGTAAAGAAAGATAGTGAGGAAATTTCGTTTGAATATGTTGCCTTAACCAGGGGTGCTTACAAAAAGATAATTGTAAAGCAGGATACGGTAATTACCATTCATGACAGGGAAATGAAAAATGTAATGACTAAAGGGCTTAAAAACGGTGACTGGAACAAACTGCTTGCAGAGCTGGATAAGGTTAATGCTGAAAATATAAGCGAACTTAAAGCTCCAAGCAACAGGAGCCACGCAGATGCCGCCCTTGCTGCCAGCCTTAAAATAATAAGGAAAGATAAAACGTATGAAAGCAGCACGTTTGACCATGGCAACCCGCCAACAGAACTGAGAGAGATTGTCAGTACCATAATAGCGGTATCTGACCTTGAAAACAAATAATACAGATGAGCATTAAAGAGATACAAGATGAAATAGTAGATGAGTTTTCTATGTTTGAAGACTGGGACGAGCGTTACCAGTATGTTATAGACCTTGGGAAAACACTTCCGCTGATTGATGAAAAGTATAAAACTGAAGAGAACACGATAAAAGGCTGCCAGAGCAAAGTATGGCTACATGGAGAAGAAAGCGGCGATGACGTAGTATTTACCGCCGATAGCGATGCTATACTTACCAAAGGTATTATAGCGATACTGATAAGGGTATTTTCTAACCAAAAGCCGGAAGCTATACTGGAAGCCGATACCGCCTTTATTGACGAGATAGGGTTAAAAGAACATCTATCGCCTACAAGGGCAAACGGGCTGGTATCTATGATTAAGCAAATAAAAATGTATGCCCTGGCATTTCAGGCAAAAAATTAAAACAATATGGAAGCACAGATAGACACAGCCCAACTGGGCGAAGAAATAGTAAAGGTGCTGAAAACCATTTACGACCCCGAAATTCCGGTAGATATATATGAGCTTGGACTTATATATGATGTAATGGTAAATACAGACCACGAAGTAAAAATATTAATGACGCTAACATCGCCAAACTGCCCGGTTGCTGAAAGCCTTCCGCAGGAAGTGGAGCAGAAAGTAACTGGACTTGAAGAGGTAAAATCGGCAGAGGTAGAGATTACTTTTGACCCGCCTTGGACCCGCGACCTCATGAGCGAAGAGGCAAGGCTGGAACTTGGTATGCTGTAGTAAACCTTAAGATTAAAAGACAAAGATTATAATTGCTGCGCTTTGTATAAATTCGTCATAGCGGGCGAAATGTACAAAGCGCAGTAATCTTTTAAAAAGATATTATATAAAGTTCAGTATATAAAAAGATGGAAGAAGAACAGCAAATAGTAAACCGTGTTGCCAATAGTGTTTTACAGGTTTTTGACCTTGAAGACTATTATCCTGAAGGCGAAAGGGTTTCGCTCGATATATCAGCATGGTTGTGGGAAGGCTTTGTACTCCGTGAAAAAGAGTTTAGGGATGCCCTTAAAAACCACGACTGGGAGCAATATAATGATAAGTATGTTGCTGTGTATTGCAGTACAGATGCTATAGTACCCGCATGGGCATATATGCTTATAACTACATATTTACAGCCTTTGGCAAAACTCGTAGTTCAGGGCAGTGTACAGCAACTCAACACACATATTTACCAAAATATTCTCAACGGCTTAGATTACTCAGGCTATAAAGATAAACCTGT
Source organism: Dyadobacter sp. (assembly GCA_052038845.1). Classification (GTDB taxonomy): domain Bacteria; phylum Bacteroidota; class Bacteroidia; order Flavobacteriales; family Flavobacteriaceae; genus Flavobacterium. Next base: position 16,629 of record JBQGDD010000310.1, read on the forward strand.
CATAATTAAGGGCTGTGCAAAAAAGCCCGTTCCCGAAGAGGCTTATGTAATTGCTACACAAAAACTTATGCCTGTAGTAAAAAGTATAATGTTTGGCGAAGCATGCTCATCTGTACCTCTTTACAAGAAAAAATAAGATTTTTTTAACAATTATATTCCCGGCATTACTTTTCGGTTTACATATTTTTGCTTGAAACAGCAATTTTATGAAGAAAAAACTACTATTGCTTTTCAGCTCTATTAGCATGATTAGCGTAACTGCACAAACAGTACCGCCTCCACAGGCAGATAATGACACTATTGGTCCATGGAAAAAAATGGGTAATGCGTCATTTTTGTTCAACCAGTCAACTTTTGATAACTGGCTTGCCGGTGGTGAAAACAACCTTTCCGGTAATATTGGTATAAACTACGATATTAATTATGCTAAGGATGACTGGACCTGGGATAATAAATTTATAGCTTCTTATGGCGTTGTAAGGACAAAAAACAGTGCTTTTACTAAAAAAACTGATGACAGGCTAGAAATAAACTCTATCGTTGGCAAAAGGGCAAGCGAAAGATGGTATTATTCAGGATTTCTGAATTTCAGGACTCAGTTTGCTAAAGGGTATAACTATTCTGTTGATGAAAATGGTGCTGAGGTAAGGGAAGAATATACTAATTTCTTATCTCCGGGTTATTTGCTTATCGGTCCGGGTATGATGTACAAGCGTGATGATAATTTCAGGATAAACCTTTCACCGGCAACTACCAAGTTAACTATTGTTGACAGAGCTTTTACTCTACCTAACGAAGCATATTTTGGTGTAGCCGAAGGCGAGTCTATACGCTATGAACTGGGTTTTAATGCACAGTTATACTATAAGGTTGAACTGTTAACTAATGTATCTTTTGAAAATATACTGAACCTGTATTCAAATTATTTAGAAGATCCACAAAATGTTGATATTGATTACCAACTAAATATAGTAATGAAAATCAACCGTTACCTTACTACAAACCTTATGTTTCAAACTATTTATGATGATAATGCTTTTAGGGGCTTCCAGATACGCCAGGTATTTGGTGTAGCCGTAAACTATGGCTTTTAATACAGTAACTAACTAACCCTAAACTAAAAGAGCTGCATTTTTTTAATTGCAGCTCTTTTTTTGTTTTATTCTTGGTTATCTTCTTCGGTAAAGTTTTCCTTATAATCCGGGTACAGGAAGTTGTTATAAGGGAATCGTGAAATATGAATTTCTCGTACTGCCTCATACACCTTTTCCCGAAACTCCTCAAAGTTCTCCTTATTTACTGCTGATATAAACAAGGCATTTTTCTCGCCTACATTTGCCATCCATGTGGCTTTCCATTCTTCAAGGGAGTAGTGCCTTGGCGTTTTTTCAGTAACCAGGTCATCTTCATCTATAGTAAGTGGTCTATAAGCATCAATTTTATTAAAAACCATAATGGTTTTTTTATCATCGCTCTTAATATCCTTCAGTATCTGGTTTACAGATGCTATGTGGTCTTCAAAATCAGGGTGCGAAATATCTACTACATGTAAGAGCAGGTCGGCCTCACGTACTTCATCAAGTGTACTTTTAAAAGACTCTACCAATTGGGTGGGCAGTTTACGTATAAAACCTACGGTGTCGCTAAGTAAAAAGGGCAGGTTTTTAATAACTACTTTGCGAACGGTAGTATCAAGCGTGGCAAAAAGCTTGTTCTCTACAAACACCTCGCTTTTGCTTATCACATTCATTAAAGTAGATTTCCCCACGTTGGTATAGCCCACAAGTGCCACCCTAACCAGTGCGCCCCTGTTGCCCCGCTGTACAGACATTTGCCTGTCTATAGTCCTGATTTTTTCTTTTAGCAGTGCTATCCTGTCGCGCACAATACGCCTGTCTGTTTCAATTTCCGTTTCACCCGGTCCGCGCATACCAATACCACCACGCTGGCGCTCAAGGTGTGTCCACATGCCTGATAGCCTGGGCAGTAAATACTGGCACTGTGCCAGCTCTACCTGTGTACGTGCGTATGATGTTTCTGCACGCTGCGCAAAAATATCAAGTATAAGGTTGGTTCGGTCTAAAACCTTACAGTCTAATATTTTGGTAAGGTTTTTTTGCTGTGCCGGAGAAAGCTCATCATCAAAAATGACGGTCTTTACATCATTCTCTTTAATATATAGGTTGATTTCCTCTATTTTCCCTGTTCCTAAAAAAGTTTTAGGATTGGGTTTTTCCATCTTTTGGGAAAAACGCTTTATTACCTCTCCTCCGGCGGTAAAGGTTAAAAACTCAAGTTCATCAAGATATTCAGACAGCTTTTCTTCGCTCTGCTCCTGTGTTATAACGCCTGCTATTGCAGTCCTTTCAAATTTAATTACCTCTTTTTCAAGCATGGATTTTTAGATATAACTACAAAACTACTAAAATAAACTGTGTTTAATTTTTAAAGTTTTAATAATTGTTGAATAATAGTTTTTATTGTTAAATTTCACTTAGATGTTACTTGTATGTTATATTTTTATAAATTTGGAGATTAAAATTAGCTAAAACCATAAATCTATGAAAAAAATTACGTTATTGATTTTCATGGCTTTACTGTCTTTCTGCGGCTATGCGCAGCTTGATGAAGACTTTGAAGGCAATGGAACCAACCTTCCCCCCGGCTGGAACAGAGTGAATGTAGCCGGCCCTGCGAGGCAATGGGTAATACAGCCTCATGTTGCAAACATACCTTCTTTTGAAGGTGTTGCAGGTACACATGCCGCTTACATTGACAGGGAAATTGTTGCTTCGGGTACTCTTACAGAAGACTGGTTAGTAACACCGGTTTTTGAAGTTCCTGAAAATGGGCAGTTACGTTTCCAGTCAAGGCTTACCGTGCCTCTTGATCAGGGTACTATTTATGAGTTGTATATTAATACAACCAATTCAAGTGCTAACCCTGCTGATTTTGACCTTCTTGAAGAGTGGGGTGAATTTGACATTAACCCTTCTCAAACAGAGTATAACCAGATTGTTGTTAACCTGCCAAGTGAAGCCTATGGAGATAATGTACGACTTGCCTTTGTAATGAAAGGTAATAATGGCGACAGGTGGCTAATAGACATGGTTCAGGTTATAGAGCAATGTTTAGCCCCTACAGGCCTAGATGCTACAAACGTTGGTTTGGATACAGCTACTTTAACCTGGACAAACAACAGCAGCGCAACTTCTTTTGAAATAGAAATTGTTGACCAGCTTTTGCCTCCTACAGGTTCAGGCTTTATATATAATGGGCTTCCGCCATACAATGCAACAGCGGCAGATGGCCTTTCGGAAGATTCAGCCTTTAAATTTTATGTAAGGGCTATTTGCGATAATGAGGGCGTGGGTAACTACAGTGCCTGGGCAGGACCTTTTAATTTTAGCACTGTAGCCCTTGGGGCAACGTGTGAGGCACCGATAACGATAACATCATTACCTTATACTACTACTGATAACACTGCGGGTTATGGCGATGATTATAGTGGCAGCCCGGGCTCATCAGGTTGTGGTACTACTTCAGCATACCTTAACGGTGACGATGTTGTGTATGCCTATGAGGCTCTTGAAGATGGTGTTATAAGCATCGAAATGACTAATAATGGCCCATGGTCAGGTATATTTGTGTACGATGACTGTGCCGATATTGGTGTTAACTGCCTTGCAGGTGGTATAGGTGGATCGGCAGGCAATGATGTATCAATTGACCTATTCCCGGTTACAGGGGGTACTACTTATTATTTTTTAATATCTACATTTGCAACTCCGCAAACCACTCCTTATACCTTAACTATACAGGTGGTAAACTGCCCTCCTCCAACAGGGCTTGGTGTATCTGATGTAAATGAAAACTCTGCTAACCTGTCATGGGATGCTAACGGAGCTACTTCGTGGGAAGTTGTGGTACAGACACAAGGCAGTGGATTGCCAATTGACACAGCAGGTGTAACTACTACTGTTAATACTGATTATAATGTAACTGCTACTACAGCAGGTGTAGCTTTTACCGAAGCTACAGGTTATGAGTATTATGTACGTGCTGATTGTGGCGATGGTACATTCAGTACATGGTCAGGGCCATTTGTGTTTACAACTACACAGGTACCTGCAACCATGAACTATAGTGAAAACTTTGATGGTGGTGCTTCTGGATTTACACTGTCAAACGGAACACAAACAAATAAATGGGTTATAGGCTCTGCAACCAGCAACAGCCCTGCAAACTCATTATATATATCTAATAACGAAGGTGTTTCTAACACTTATACAAATACATCTACATCTGTAGTACATGCTTACAGGGATATACAAATGCCTGCATCGGTAGATCAGGTAAATTTATCTTTTGACTGGAAAGCACAGGGAGAATCATGTTGTGATTATTTAAGGGTATGGATAGTACCTGCGGCAACTTTTACCCCTACTCCCGGAACACAGATTACAGTAGCGAATAGCGGCGGACAGCAGATAGGTGGCAACCGTAACATGAATAACACATGGACTACTGTAAACCAAACGATTAATGCAACTGCATATTCAGGACAGGTTTTAAGGGTTATATTTGAGTGGAGAAATGACGGAAGTGTGGGTACTAACCCTCCTGCGGCAGTAGATAATATAGCATTATCTGTTATTACCTGCCCAGAACCGTCTAACCTTGCCATTACAGATTTAGAGCAGGATCAGGTTTCTATAGACTGGAATGGCCCTACATCTGTATCACCAACGTTTGACTATTATTTGGCTACTACTAATACACCGCCAACAGATGGTACTACACCAACAGGAAATGTAGCTGACAGTGATGTAACAATCCCATCGCTTACGCCTTCTACAACATACTGGTTCTGGGTAAGGAGCAATTGCGGTCCTGATGATACCAGCTTCTGGGTAGGTCCTATAAGCTTTACTACTCCACAAATACCCGCGGTAATGGATTACAGCGAAGATTTTGACGGAACTGGTAATACTGGCTGGACATTGGGTAATGGTACACAAACTAATAAGTGGGTTATAGGCTCTGCCACTAGCAGCAGCCCTTCTAATTCATTATATATTACTAATGATAATGGAGTATCTAATGCTTATTCTATAACATCAACTTCTGTAGTGCATGCTTACAGGGATATACTTATAACAGAAGATGCTCAGGAAATATTACTTTCTTATGAATGGAAAGCTGTAGGTGAATCCTGCTGTGATTACCTAAGGGTTTGGATGGTTCCTGTAACTTTTACGCCAACACCGGGTACACTTATAACAGCAGCCAACAGTGGTGGTACCCAATATGGTGGTAACCACAACATGAATGCCAACTGGACTGCTGCAAACCATGTAATAAATGCTTCAGGTTTTGAAGGAACAGTAAGAAGATTAATATTTGAGTGGAGAAATGATGGTAGTGTAGGTACACAGCCACCTGCCGCTGTAGATAATATTAACCTTTCTCTTATTACCTGTCCTGCGCCATCTAACCTTGCAATGACAGATCTTCAGCAGAATGAAGCAAGCTTTGAGTGGGATGCTCCTGCTTCTCTCTCTCCAACATATGATTATTATGTAGGAACAACTAACGAAGTACCTAATGATGATACAGTACCAACAGGAAATACTCCTGATACAGAAGTAACAGTATCTCCTCTTGAACCTGCAACCAACTATTGGTTTTGGGTAAGAAGTAATTGTGGTCCGGACGATACCAGCTTCTGGATAGGCCCTATTAACTTTATTACACAACAGGTACCAGCCGAATTAGACTACAGTGAAGATTTTGACGGAGGCGGTAATACTGGCTGGACATTATCTAACGGTACCCAAACTAACAAATGGGTTATAGGTACAGCTACAAGTAACAGCCCTGATACTTCTTTATATGTATCTAATGACAATGGAGTTTCAAACGCTTACACACATACACTTTCTGTAGTACATGCTTACAGGGATATATTTATACCTGCAGGCACAGAAGAACTACAGTTCTCTTATGATTGGAAAGCACAGGGAGAATCATGCTGCGATTACTTAAGGGTATGGATGGCTCCTGTAACCTTTACTCCAACACCCGGTACGCTTATAACTGTAGCTAACAGTGGCGGAACTCAGTATGGCGGTAACCATAATATGAACTCTACTTGGTCAACAGAAAGTTATATAGTAAACTCTTCAGGATTCGCAGGAACTGTTAGGAGAGTAATATTTGAATGGAGAAATGATGGTAGTGGAGGCAGTAACCCTCCTGCTGCGGTAGATAATGTTAACCTTGCGGTATTCACTTGTCCGCGTCCAACAGATCTTTTCTCAGAAAATATAGATTATACTTCTGTAATGTTAAATTGGACACCTGGTGGGTCTGAAACGCAATGGGAAGTAGTAATACAGGAACAAAATGGACCTGCACCGGGAGCAAATCCTGCAAACAGCATAATTGTAGATGATGTTGCACAATACCTTAACAACAACGTTGTAGATGGAGTATTCTATGAATTTTATGTTAGGGCTATATGTGGGCCTGACGATGTAAGTTTATGGTCTGGACCTAGCTTCTTCTCAGTATTTGTACCGCCAGGATGTGCAGGCGTTGAAGTATTTGACCCAAGTGATGACTTAGAGGTAATTGCACCGGGATCTGAATTTGTAATTTGCCCTGGCGAAGAAGAATGTATAGATCTTACAGCAAACTACTTTATGACAGGAGAAACTACAGAATATCTTGTAGAGTCAATTGCATACGAGCCACCATTCCCATTCATTGGAGGAACTGAACTTAACGTAACTACAGATGACATTTGGTCTCCGGTAGTTAACCTTCCTTTCGAATTCTGTTTCTTTGGAGATATCTACAGCGAAGCTAAAGTAGGCTCTAACGGGGTAGTACAGTTTGGAAATAATATGACCGATGGAGGTAACTGTCCGTGGGCATTTAACCAGCAGATACCAAATACAGGCTTCCCAATCAGGAATGCTATATATGGTGTTTATCAGGATATATTCCCTAATGCCTCAGGCGATGTGAGTATTAACTACCAGGTATTGGGTACATACCCATGTAGGGCACTTGTAGTAAACTATTACCAGGTACCGCAATTCTCTTGTGGAACAAGTGTAGGTTTACAAACATCTCAAATAGTAATCTACGAAATTTCTAACGTAATAGAAGTTTATGTAGAAAACAGGACTCCATGTACTCAGTGGCAGCAGGGGGTAGGTGTAATAGGTATCCAAAATGCAGCAGGAACAGAAGCTGCCGTGCCTCCGGGAAGAAATACAGGAGCATGGACAGCTACTCAGGAAGCATGGAGGTTTGTACCGGATGGAGAACCTAACGTAGTTTTTGAATGGTTAAAAGACGGCGAGTTTTATAGCAGTGATTTAGATATTAATGTTTGTATAGATGATGTAACAAACATGACGGCACGTGCTACATACACTAACTGTAATGGAGAAGAAATTGTAAGGGAAAGTGAATTCACAATAAGAGTAGCAGACGAAATTATTCTTCAAGAGCCACAAGATCTTTCAGAATGCTCAACTGCTGAAGAAGCCACTTTTGACTTAAATGATGCAATTCAGAATATGGTGCCGGATCTCACTTTGTATGACATCTCTTTCTATGATAGTGAAGAAGCTGCTACAGAAGGAAATCCTGATGATGCATTACCGGAATTATATACTGCAACTGAAAGTCAGACAATATGGGTACGCGTATCTGATGGTCCATGTTTTGCCTTACAATCGTTTGAGCTATTATTTAACGGTGCACCACCCCAATTCACCCTAACAGAAGATTTAACGATATGTGAGGGATCGGAAGCAGAACTGACAGTAACCCCCGGCAACTTTGATATCAATGATGTAGAGATAACCTGGACCTTAGACGGCGAGCCAATAGCCCAGAGCGGCAGCCCGATAACCATAACAGAAGGCGGCGTATATGAAGTAACTGTAAACAACAACGGCTGTACAGACACCGCCAGTGTAACAGTAACAACAGAGCCCGCCCCAGTAGTAGACCAGTTGGATGACGTAACCGTATGCGACCAGTACGAACTACCCGTACTGACCCAGGGCGACTACTACACCCAGCCCGGCGGCGAAGGCATAATGCTCTCAGCCGGCGAACTGATCACCACAACGCAGACCATCTACATCTATGCCGAAGCCTTCCCAGGCTCAGAATGTATAGGCGAGAGCAGCTTTGAGGTAACCGTAGCCCAAACCCCGGTAATCACCGTATCAGACGTAGAAGCCTGTGAAAGCTACACCCTTCCGGCACTCGCTCAGGGTAACTACTACACAGGACCCGGCGGTACCGGTGACATGATGGCCGCAGGCGATGTCATCACCACCGACCAGACCCTGTACATATACGCAGAAACAGGCACCACGCCAAACTGTAGCGCAGAAGCCGAGTTCACCATCACCATAGTAGAAGGTATCACCGCCGACGCCCCTGCCGACGTAGCCGAGTGCGACAGCTACACCCTTGAAGCACTCAACCCGGGCAACAACTATTACACAGGCCCAGGCGGCACCGGCGACATGCTAATGGCAGGCGATGTCATCATCGACACCCAGGTTATCTACGTATATGCCCAGTCAGGCGACTGCAGCGATGAAAACAGCTTTACCGTAGTGATCATCCCATCACCGGAAGTAACCATCTCTGGCGACTGTGAAGGCAACGACTACATACTGAATGTAACCTTTGACGACCAGCTGTATAACCCCGATAACGTAACCTTCACCTGGACCAACGCCACAGGCACCCCTGTAGGCACCGACTCCCCAAGGCTGGCCATTACCGAATCAGGCACCTACACAGTAACCGTAACCCCAGCAGGCGATGCCGACTGCCCTATAACAGCCAGCATCACCGTAGATGAAACCTCATGCATGATCCCCCGCGGAATCTCGCCAAACGGAGACGGCATGAACGACAGCTTCGACCTCACAGGGCTTAACGTAAGCAAACTGAGCATCTTCAACCGATACGGTCAGGAACTCTTTACCTACGGCAACTATACCAACCAGTGGTACGGACAGAGCAAAAACGGCGATGAACTCCCAACAGGCACCTACTTCTACATGATAGAGCGCACCAACGGAGAAACCAAAACCGGATGGGTTTACATCAACAGGGAACAATAAAAAAAAAGGAAGCAGCAACCCGCCCGATGGGCGGGAAGCCCCTTCCCAAAAAAAACAGGCAGGCAGGAGCATAATGTTACCCCCGCATTGCCAAAAAGTTAAACTTCCCTGAACAGTAATAAATAAACACAAAAAACAGGTGTAAAACCGATAAAATTTATTTTTTTTGGCCCGGTACCGCAGCAGGCCCGTACAAAAGCCCGCCGCCGCCACAAGCCGTAACCAGCAGGTAACCTAACCAACAGGTAAAAAAGTAATAAAAAAAGAAAACACACACATGAAGAAAATATACCTCGCCGTACTGCTTTCCCTGGGAGGGCTCATAGAAGCTACGGCCCAGCAGGACCCCCACTACACCCAGTACATGTACAACATGAACGTTATAAACCCCGCCTACGCAGGGTCCAA
>JBQGDD010000311.1:0-39857 GCA_052038845.1 Dyadobacter sp.
AGTTAATAAGTGCATGAAATATACGCTTATAATAGCTTTTCTTTCCTCGCTGATTATTTTCGGTTGCAAGGGTAAGAACAGTAGTCAGGATTTTGCTGATCGAGAGTTGCTTTCAGAGATTGATACATTTTATCTTGGCAAAAAGTATATAAAAGTAGAAGAAATTACCAAAGAATATTTTGATATTTTTCCTTCAGCAATTATTGATGCTTCCGAAGTAAATTTACAAAAAGATGCTTCAGCAGTAAGAAAAGTTGATGATACACTTTTTATAAAAACGCATGTAAAAGAACTGAAATTTGTAAATGCATCTGATGAAAATGATTATGTAAATTATCAATACACCAGTTTTTTAAAAGAGCAGGATAAGTTTTTGATTTTTTGCAGTTATTACGAAAGCCATGATTATATGCTTATAGATAACAAAAATGCTGAAATCACCCACCTTTGGGGATTACCTGTATTTTCACCTGATAATAAATATATAATATCCGGCAATGAAGACCTTAATGCCGCTTTTACGGATAATGGGGTTCAGTTGTTTGAAAATAATAATGGCATTAAACTGATAGCTCAAAGAGAATTAAATAATTGGGGGCCTAAAGAAATTAAGTGGGTAGAAGATAACGTAGTATTGGTAAAAGCAGGTATAAAAGATTCGGAACAGGTAAAATACTTGAAACTACTATTGAACTAATCAGCTTCCATTTCGACCAGCGGGAGAAATCTCTTTTATTATTAAGCATAGGTAACGGCTCTTTTTTATATATTTATATTATGAAAAAAAGCATTGCAACCCTTTTATTTATTGCTGCATCTATATTACTGATATTTCCAGTAGCGAATATGGCTTTATGGGTTAGCATTGCCAGTGATGAAAGTAAGCCTTTTGAAGAGTCAAAAGCAGAATATCTGAGTTACTTTCCTGAGTTTTTACAAAATGCACAATTACTTACTGTCATTAATATTGTGATGCTTGCCACAGCCTGTGCCTTTTTTTATAAAACTATTATTTCCCCTAAATACAGGCTAACTGCAATTATACTGGCAGCTTTTTCTGCAGTGTTGCTAATGTGGAATGCTTTGTCACTAATGTAATGCTCCCAATTGCTTTTCACCCCATATACAAACACCCATTACCCGAAGGTCATCGTTTCCCGATGATTAAGTATGAACTGCTACCCCAGCAGCTATTGCATGAAGGAACTGCTGTACAAAGTGATTTCTACAAGCCGGGCATGCCAGATATGGCACCTGTATATGCTGTGCATAATGAAGAATATGTGAATCATCTGCTTGCGTTAACACTGGATGCAAGGTCGGTACGGAAAATAGGGTTTCCGCTTTCAGCAGAACTGGTAGAGCGCGAACTGCGCATTGCACATGGCACTATTTGGGGTTGTGAACAGGCACTGCAAAAAGGCATTGCTTTTAATATTGCCGGAGGTACGCATCATGCCTATTCTGACAGGGGAGAAGCCTTTTGCCTGCTAAACGACCAGGCTATTGGCGCACAATACCTGCTGGATAACAATATGGCTAAAAGAATACTTATTGTTGACCTTGATGTGCATCAGGGGAACGGTACGGCAGAAATATTTACAGGCAATGATGCCGTATTTACTTTTTCCATGCATGGTAAAACCAACTATCCTTTTAAAAAAGAAACATCTGATCTTGATATAGCCCTTCACGATAATACAGGCGATGAAGAATATCTTTCTATATTAAAAGAAACCCTGCCTAAACTGATTGATACGCACAAGCCTGATTTCATTTTCTACCTCAGCGGGGTAGATATACTGGCATCGGATAAATTAGGTAAACTAGGCTGCTCTATAGAAGGTTGCAGGCAAAGGGATTTATACGTGCTGAATTTATGCCATACACTGGGCATACCCGTACAGTGCAGTATGGGTGGCGGTTACAGCCCCGATATTAAAATTATTATTGAGGCACATGCTAATACGTACAGGATAGCTAAAGAAATTTACTTTTAAAGCTATCAGTTCCATTTCGACGAAGGAGAAATCTCAGGGTAACTTTAGAGGTTTCTCGACTTCACTGCGTTCCGCTCGAAATGGAACAAAAATAATTTATGCTATTTAGTGTCCAGCCCCTTTTGCAGCACCTCTTTTATACCTTCGATATGATTGGTAAACTCCATCATTTGAGATAGTAATTGTGCCATATCATTACGGTCGCCAAAACCTTTCAGCTTGTTATTTTTTACGAACGTTTCTTTTATGGCACTCCATCTCTCTTTCTCCTCGTTGGTAAGCTGTCCTGTCATTTCTTTATATTTAAGTAGGTTGGCTTCGGCAGCACTGGTTAATGTCTGCGTTTCATTTCTGTAATGCGAAAGTAACAATGTGCTTATTTCGGCATCATTCATTACAGGCACTATTTTAGAAACCAGTTTGTTCATATCCCTATAAGACCCCTGCAGCCTGAAAGGCGGTTCGGTACGGTAGGCATCCTCCATAGCAGCCGAAGCAATATAGGCAGCATTTGCTTTCAGCACTACATCACGTACTTTTATCACTTTATCCAGCACCGCCGCATAGGTTTCAATTTCCTGTTTAGAGTGGTTACCTTTAAGCTCCATACCATCCCTTTGCCCTGTTTCTGCCATTTTAATTAATGGATACAGGTCGTCAGCATTTTTAGACACTAATCCTGTCAGTACGGGGTTAGAGGTAAGTGAATTTTCAATAAGACTGAGTTCAAATAAATCGCTCGTATTTCCTATTACATCACCAAGGTTGTATATATCGGCACGGTTGGCAAGCATATCCGGTATGCGGAATTTCTCTCCCGTTTCGGTATAAGGGTTACCCGCCATGATAACACAAAACTTTTTAGCTTTCATGTCATAGGTTTTTGGCTGCCCGTTATATACCCCTTCAATTTTACGGGTACCATCCGCCAGCGATATGAATTTCTGCAAAAATTCCGGGCTGCAATGCTGAATATCGTCTAAATACAGCATTACGTTATTACCCATTTCTAAGGCGAGATTGAGTTTTTTAAGCTCTTCCCTTGCAGCAGAATTTGTTGCTGATGATGGATCAACCGAAGTAATATCATGCCCTATAGCCGGACCGTTTATTTTCATAAATACCAGTCCCAGCCTATTTGCCATGTATTCCATCAGGGTAGTTTTACCATACCCAGGTGGCGAAACCAGCAACAGCATACCCGACCTGTCGGTACGGCGGTTATCGCCTGCACTACCCAACTGCTTGGAGAGGTTATCACCAAATAACGGCAGGTACACCTGGTCTATCAATTTATTACGTACAAAAGATGTAAGTACCTTTGGCAGGAACTCATTAAGCCTAAGTTCTTCTTTTAGTTCCAGTGTAAGCCTGTGACGTTCTGCCCTGAACTTTTCAAAAGCAGGTACTTCATTCTCAAAATAATCTTTTAACAGCTTTGTAAATGCATGATAGTGAAAATAATACACACCGTCTTTTATAGTAGCGTGAGACCCTATCATGCCTGTAATTTCAGCATCCGGTTCTACAGCCGTTATTTTTTCTGCCGATTCATGCCTATACAGTAAAAGTGCTACTACTTCATACAGATATTCATTATACTGTTGCTGTCCTGTTTCTGCAAGATAGGATGATACCCATTGCGAAGCCAGTTGAATACTGCTTTCTTTATCAGCAGCATTTTCAATATTATGCCTAAAGGCTACCGCAGCATTCTTATTTTCGAGCATTTTAAGGAAACTCTCTGTAAGCTGTGCAGCTTTGTGGCTAACGGTAAATGCATCATCTGCTTTTAGTTCTTCAAAGAGGTAGTGTGCCGCAAGCTGTATATCGATACTATTGCTTTTACCAAACGCTGTATCCTTAATAAATAAGCTAAGTTTTTCCCGCAGTTCTTCTATTACATATTCAAACTCCCTGCTTTTGGGGAATATAGCTAAAACACCTCCCGAGGCTTTTATTTTTTTATTTAATACTGTACGCTCTTCTTCTGTAAGGCTATACCAGAAAAACTGCGCCAAAGCACGGGTAACCGGGTCATACCTTAGTAAGCCCAAGCTGTGGTGCTTTTCTGTAAGCGTTTTTAATAGTTTAAATGCGTCAGCATCATTAACTCCCTTTACATAGCCCTCTGTGTAGTTTTTTGATGTTTCATCGGCTACAAGGACTTCAAGCTCCTCATCGGTCATACTGAAAAGCGTTTCAGGGTCATTATGCCTGAATATTTTATACGCTAAGAAAGCTGAGCGATATACCTGTTCATTTTCTGAAACCAACTCCTGACTCCAGTATTTCCTGGAAGACAGCAGTGTTTCATTTTTCAGCTCTTGATAAAAATCAGTGCCTGTTAGGTGATAATTCAGGTTACCATCTCTATATACTATAGTTAAGTCTAACGGCTGACGGTTTACAGCAAAACGGTGTTTACCCAGGCGTATAATATTCTCGCCGTCTTCATATAATTCCTGCTTATCCTTAAGCCTTCGCAGGGCATCTTCCCGTGCCGACTTTAATTCGGTTTCTATAGCTTCTGCCTTGCCTGTATCTTCCAGTTCTACCAGTTGCGCTACAAGGTCACGCAGCTTGGTAATCATCAGGTCAGAAGCAAAGTAGCCGTTAATTTCTTCAACAGAATTAAACGTCAGGGCCTTGGTAGCAACATTTTTAAGGATACGCCCCGATGCATTTTCTATTGCTATCGCTTTCCTGTTGCGTGCCTCAACTAAAGAGTTCTTCTTGGTTTCAAAAGCCGTATATATCTCCTCCCTCTTTTCTATAATGGCTCCTGTAAACTCATCATAATCGGCAAAGCGGGCTTCAAGGTCTTCAAGCTGAACCGAAATTTTATTGAGCGACTCGTCAGCCCTTTCAGGGGTTGTTGCCCTGTCCAATGCATTTACTATGCTTTGGTCAATAAGTTTCATCTGCGCTGCAAAGTCGGCTGCCGCCTCTTTACTGCCCAGTGACGAGAGTTTATTTTTAATATCTGCCTTAACCCTGTTGAGCGTAGCAAATATTAATGATATAGTGTTGATGATGTGTGTTGACTGTGATGTATCTTCAATCTTAAGGTTAGACACTATATCTATCAGCATTTCAAGGTCGGCGGTAATGGTGTTTACCTCATCTTCCAGCTTTCTGCCCTCTGCTACTGTTTTAATACCGTCTATCGCCTTTTGCTTTTCAGCCACACGTGCATGATAAGGCTCCAGGGCTTTATTGTCCATTAAAAACTGTACACAGTTTTGCGATATATTCTCGGTCTGTTTTACAATTTCCTCCTCAAGTTGAGTGATGAACTCAGGCTCTACATAGCGCACCTCGCGCAGGCTGATAACCTCACCCCTTAATGCCCTTAACCCAGAAAGGTCGGCCACAAAAACATCAATATCATCCAGGGGTGAGCTTTTTATACTGATAAAAAGGCTCTCTGCTTTTTGCTTTACGTCCTCGGTAACTTTTTTGGCGTTGAGCCTTAGCTGCACTACTTTTTCAAACTCATCTATAGCCGCGTTAGCCGTATTTTTAATTTCGGTAAGCGGCAGGTGCAGTTCAAAGGTTTCTTTACTGGTTATCCAGTAATAGGCATCCAGTATGTTTTGTGCAAGGCGGGTAAGGTCAGCATACAGCCCGTCATAATCATCATCTTTGTTAAGCAGGGTAATAATCGACTGGCAGTCTGCCATTGCTTTTACAATATCCTTATTGCCAATTTTATAAATATAACTGTCCTTATGCTGAGAAGGGATAATATCGCCTTTTACAAACGGTGTCTGCCAAATCTGCACCACATGGCTTTTGGTATGCTCTTCCTCTGCACGGAAATAACACAGCTCTCCCCCTTTAAGAATGGTAAAGCCGTTACACACAATAGGCGTTTTTACTTCTTGTGTTATAAGGTTGTAAGACATAAGTACATAATGCCCATGTGTTTCCTCATAAAACACATACATAAAATCTTCACCGTTGGGCGATGCTATCCTTTCCTGAAATAAAAGATTCTCAAGGCTGCTTTCAAATATTTTATATTCACCTGTTTGCAGGTAATACCCGTTAGAAAATATAAGCCCATGATCATCCGGCAACAGTATAGCCGAAGTTTCAAGGCTGTCTATCTTCCGAACCTGTTGTAGCTTGTGGTTGTATATAAAATAGCGTGCCTGCTCCTGAAAAGGTTTTATACGCAAGGCGATAAGGTTACCCAAATCAGCATACTGAAAGTTACCGTCATCCAGTGTCTGATCCGGGTGTGTTACCTCTTCATCATAAATACCTTTGCCTGTGGCCGTATTATCTTCAATTTTTATGGTAAGGCTGCCCCCTACAGTTTCTACAAACACTTTATCGAGTATAGAAACGTGCGGGTGCTTGCCATATTTGTGCATTTCCCTGGTTGTTTCCTGCCACTTAAAATCATGCTGGCGCGGAAACTTATATTCATGGTCACTACGGTTATCTACATAGGTGAGTGCATTATCCTTTATAAGCCATTTAAATGTCTTTATATCCGATACTCTTTCACTAATCTGGAACACCATATGAAGATAATTACCCGCTATAAAAAACTTTCGGAAGTTAGTATCCCTGTAGTATTTATACAGATTAAAAAAATCTGTGCGAAATGTGTCGTCAGCAATTAAATCCAGGCTGTCCTGCCTGAAATCACCATTTTCATATACATAAATACTGAAAACATCTTCTTTTTTAATATCAGTACGCAAGCCAAAGTGTACATTGTAGCCAAAGATGCATTTATCACCAATAGTAACAATATCACTGGGAATACAATTGTTTTCAGTAATAATACGGTTATTGGCTATCAGCTTGGTTTCAATACTGCCAAAAACTTCCTTTCGGGCTTCGTTCAGTTTGTGCAGCCTGCCCAACAGGTCATTTTTCTGCGTTTCTAAACGTGCCTGTATAATTTCATATGTACCGCCTTCCAGTGTACTCATGGTGTGTAATTGATTTAAAAAATTAAGGATTTCAGTATAATTAGAACCCTTTTTTTAGTGGAGTAAGAAAATATCCTACGGGCAGGCAGTACCTACCCGCAGGAGTTATTAAAATAAATCAGAAAACTCTTTATCCCAGTTTTTTGTTAGACAGCCCAAGGTTTTTAGCCATGTCCATCAGGTTGGCAAACAAACCCTGCTCCCCATCATCGTTACTGCGCTTTTGCAGTTCCATAAGCAGTCCGGCTACAGTAAGGTTCTTAATATCTTCAGATGATATGTTGTACTTATCAGCAAAGCCTTTTACCCTTTCCATCAGGTTTTGTGTACCCTCTGTACCGTCGCCTAAAATAGCATCTTTAATATCGGTAATATTCTCACTGTGGTTTACCAGCCTGTCAAAGCCTTTAGCTCTTGTTATCTGGTTAACAATCTGGTCAAAGAACATGGTTTCACCACCAACAATATCAATCTTAGCTGCTTTAAGAGCCTCGCCAATAACGTTAGCCTGAGCATCTGCAATGTCTTTTTGTATGTTGATGTGTGCCAGGTCAACCTGAAGCTCTTTATTAAGCCTTAGCTTAAACTCTTCGTGCTCTTTACCTACACCATCAAGTTTCTTCATCGCTTCGGCTTTCTCTTCTATACCGCTTGCCTCGGCAAGTGCTTTCTCTTTGATAACATTTGCTTCAGACAGTCCGAACTCTTTCTCTGCTTCTGCGCGTGCTTTAAGCCCGGCAGCTTCAGCAAGTGCTTTTTTCTCTATAATAACCGCGTCCACAATACCCTGCCTTTCGCTGGCATCGGCTTTAGCATGCATAACCTGCGCCTCAGATAAGCCCAGCGTTGCATCTTCTTTAGCTTTAGCATCTGCGAGTATTTTACGTGCTTCTGCATCCTTTTCGCTGGCTGCCATCCTTGCAGTGGCATCAATATTCAATTCTTCTGCTTTTTGCTTCGCCGCGTCTTTTTCAGCTTCGGCAGCTTTAAGGCGTTTAATGTAAAGCTCCTCACTTTGCTTTTCGGCAAGGGTAATGGCTACTTTTTTCTCCCTGTCGGCAGTTTTAAACGCTTCAATATCTTTCATGTTCTCTTGCTCCTGCACTACTCCTTTTTCAAGTGTTACCCTGTCGCGAATTACATTCTGAATATTCTTACGCTCAACCTCAACCGCTTTTTCTTTCTCTATCTGTGCAAGGGTAACAATACGCTCCCTTTCTGTCTGCTCTAAAGCCCTATCTTTTTCTACCCTTTCAGCTTCAACAGCAGCAGTACGCTCTTTATTTTTAGCGGCAACAATTACAAGCCTTTCTTTGTTCTCTTCAGCTACAAGTACTTTTTCTGAAGTACTTATCCTTGCCGTTTCTGATTTAAGCCTTTCTTCTTCCGAAACTTTGGCAATTTCAGCTTCTTCTCGAGCTTTAATGTTGGCTATCTCACGTTTTTGTATCTCCTCTTTTTCAGCAAGCTGACGGTCTAATGCCAGTATCGCTTCACGGGCTTCCACGTCCTGTTTACGTATTGTTTTCTCTTCATCCCTGCGTATAAGGTTCGATTTTACGTTTTGCGCCGCTGTAAGCTCAGTAATTTTCTTGATACCTTCAGAGTCAAGTATATTATCAGCTTTCAGGTGGCTTAATGAAGTCTGCTCAAGGTCGTCAATAGCACAGTCATCAAGTATGTAACCATTAAGGTCAGTACCGATAATCGATATAATCTCTTCCCTGAATTCGCTTCGTGCTTCATACAGCTCTACAAAGTCGAACTTTTTACCTACGGTTTTAAGTGCCTCAGAAAATTTAGCATCAAACAGTTGGCGCAGTACATCAATTTCTGATGCTCTTTCACAACCTATGGTTTGTGCCACATTTATAATATCGGCAGTAGATTTATTAATCTTGATAAAAAAGGTTACTTTAATATCGGCACGTATGTTGTCTTTACAGATAAGCCCGTTTACACCGGTACGCTCTACATCGAGCTTTTTTACAGAGATATCCATTATCTCCATTTTGTGCAGTACCGGCACTACAAGCCCTGCATTAAAGAATACCTTGGTGCCCCCGGCTCCTGTACGGACTATAACCTTGCCCTGAATTATTTTCTTGTACATGGATATTATCCATACAAGCAGTCCTATAACCACAATTATTATGGCTATCATTGTAATAAGTAAAGTGTTTCCTAACATTTTATTTTAAAGGTTTATTAAATTGGTTATTAAATATTCTGAATTATATAGACAATAGCATCCAGTATAGCTGCTGCTATTGCGGTGAGTATTGTAAACATTTCGGTTAGTTGTTTAGTAATCAAATTCCTCCACCAGATAGTATCTTTTATCGCCACTTTCACCTACTATAACAGCCTGCTTTCCAGCCACTATTACCGCCTCTGTATTGCTGCGTGCATACAGTTTTATAGGATCTCCGTTTACAGTCAGTTCAACCTGTCCGGTTTTATCTTGCGCTATGGTGGTAAAAACGGTGCACCTTCTGCCCAAAAAATCTATCTCCGGTTCGCCTTTATGGTTTACCTGTTTATATAAGTAGCCTAAAGGCTTACTTAGCAGTTTTACAACAAACAGGCTCAGTATAAAGTTGGGTATAAGCAAAAGGAAACCCAGCAGGGTACTTTCTACACCCAGATAATAGGATACGTTAACCCCTATGAGCCACATACTGAAAAACACTATTGTAATGATGAACATGAGAGGGAGTTCATCAAAATTAAAGTACTCCAGTACCTTCATAAAGCTGCTGCCCTGTGCGGCGCCCTCGCTGCTGGAAGGGTCGCTGTCAAAATTGCTGTCAATATCAGCCGAATCAAAATCTACACTGAACATATCCGGGTCAAGCCCTGCAACAATAACCAGCACCCAATACACCAGCATGATGATACACATAATGCTGAAAAAAGCATTAACAGGGGAAAAAGAAATCTCTATTAATTCCTTCATAGGTTAAAATTTAGTCTTTTGGGTTGCTGATGCCCAGTTGATCTTTAAGTTTCTCCAGCTCGCTCTGCGCTTTAGACTCTTTTACATTTACAGCCTTATTAATTTCATCATCTACAGATTTTGTTGCATTGGCAATTTCTCCGTAAGCCTCAGCAAGGGCTTCTTCCTGTATTACCTTGTCCTTCATGCGCTCCAGCAATGCAATGGTACCGTTACTGTCTATTTTTGCCATTTGCTTATTAAGGCTCTTTGTAGCATCGGCTACTTTAACACGGCTGCGCAGTATTTTAAGTTCGCTCTCCCACTTGCTTATATTTTGCTTAATAGCCTGAACGTTACCTTCCATCTGTACCACATTCTGGTCAAACTTTTCCTTATCGGCAAAAGCACGGTTTTGGTGTGCAAGGGCTTCTTCTTTTTTAATTAAAGCCTCGGTAGCCAGGCGGTCAGCTTCTGCTGCTTCCATATTGCCCTTTTGTGCTTTTTTAAGTATCAGCATGGCTTTTTCATTATAATCTTCAGCTTTGTTTGCGTGGTCTTCAGCTTCATTTTTAGAGCGTATGCTCATAGCCTTAACCTGTGCCAGTGCTTCCAGGCTTTTATCTAAATCATCCTTCATATCCCTTATGCCCTGCTCGGTCATTTTAATAGGGTCTTCAATTCCGTCTATCGCAGAGTGTACTTCAGCCTGCCCAATCTTAAATAATCGCTTTAAAAATTTCATCGCTTTAGTTTTTTGAAAAGTTAATAATCTGTTCTGAATACTCGCTAAGCAAAAGGCTAAGCGAATTTAATGTAGCTCCAAACTCATTCTGGTCTAAATTCTCAATTTGTAGCGAGTCCCTGAAAATTACTTTCCTGCCTGTATCGTCAAGAACAAATGCCCCGTGTATAATATCACGGTTTTTTTGGAGCAGTGCTTTATACACCCCGGGAGAGTCTGCTTTAATTTCAAACAGGAACTGCTCAAATATCAAAATAGGGTGCGCCACACAAATAATAAGGTTTACTATACCTTCCTGCTCGTTGCTTACTATAAAAACACCTTCGGCGGCATTTTCATATTTTACATCGAGCTCCAGGGCAGCCAGGTAACCTTTTATAATTCCAAAATACTCTTTCATAGGTACAGGTATTAATAATTTATAAAACTCGCTTATTTTCTTTTGCCCTACAAATTATGTTTTAGTTATTTTTTAACAACTCGCATTAAATTTTAAGGACGCTAGGCTCATTATATTAGCATGTTTAATTATATTTGCTAACTCTATTAGCACAAAGTTACAAATAATTTTGAATGTTGCAAATAAAATTAGCAAAATATGATTACGTTGTTTGGCAAAAACCTAAAAAAAATTCGGAGTGTTCATGGAATGAGCCAGCAGGAATTTTCGGAACTATTTGATTTAAAGCGCGCTACACTCGGAGCTTATGAAGAAGCACGAAGCAATCCCAAGCTGGAAACGGTAATAAAAATTGCTAATCATTTTAGCATTGGTATTGAAGAACTGTTGACAAAAGAACTTACAGTAAACAGGTTACTGCGCTTTAACGAAGCTATAACAACTGATTCAGGCGATAAAAGGTTATATGGGTTTGACAGCATTCCTTGTGTAACACCTGCATTAAAAGCTGATTTTATTAAAAATTTCAATCCTGCTAATAATATTAGCAACGATTTACCCGAAATACAATTGCCCAACATTACAGCAGATAACAAAATGGCTTTTGTTGTAGATGACCTCAGTATGTCGGGCGGGGCGGCAGGTTTTTTTCCAAAAGATGTTATAATTGGGCAGCAGCTATCATTAAAAGACATCAAAAAAACTGAAAGCGCGCTTGCAGTTACCCTGACTGAAAATGACATCTATCTTCGCAATATGACCCAAAAGGGAGACCTATTTATCCTGACTGCCAACCATGCAGGGGTCGATACCATAGAGTTAAAGGCAGAAGATATAAAGGCAGTGTGGCTGGCAGTACACGTATTTAAATATTCTGTTGCCACACAGGGCAGCGAACTGGAACAGCGCCTGGCGCAGTTGGAGAGTACATTATCTTCACTCAAGGGAAAAAATATATAGTATTTAGCCTATAAGGTTTAACATCACCTTAACCATATACAAACGTTTACAAACGGACATTATAGCTTATCTTTGCTAAAAATCAAGTTTTTATGCAGATTGAAATAAGCAAGGTTGAACTCCGCAACCTCAGAATGGAAGATTATAAGCAGCTAAAGCTGTCAATGCAGCACGCTTACTGCGATTTTGATGAGCCTGTGTGGAGAGAAAAAGAGATTGAGAGGCTTTTAAAAATTTTTCCTGAAGGGCAGCTAGTTGTACTGGTAGATGGTAAAGTAGTAGGTGCAGCCCTCTCGCTTATTGTAGATTATAAAAAAGCTACCTCCAACCATACGTACGAAAAAATTACAGGCAACTATACTTTTGATACCCACGATTATGAAGCGGAGGTACTGTATGGTATTGATGTTTTTATAGACCCGGAATACAGGGGGCTTCGGTTAGGCAGGCGTTTGTATGATATGCGTAAAGAACTTTGCGAGCAGTTAAACCTTAAGTCGATTGTTTTTGCAGGCCGCATACCTAATTATACCGAGCATGCAAAAGAATATTCACCCAAAGAATATATCGAAAAGGTACGCCTTAAAGAGGTTCACGACCCGGTGCTATCCTTTCAGCTAAGTAACGATTTTCACGTTATAAGGGTAATGCGCAATTATCTTGAGGGCGATAAAAGCTCCCTTGAGTATGCCGTACTTATGGAGTGGAACAACATTTATTATGACAAAAGCCCTAAGCTTATAAATACACGGAAAAGTGTTATACGCCTCGGTCTGGTACAGTGGCAGATGCGCCCGCTTGCTAATGTGGAAGCGTTATTTGAACAGGCAGAGTTTTTTATAGACGCTGTTTCAGGCTACGAGAGTGATTTCGCACTGTTCCCTGAGTTGTTTATTGCTCCTCTTATGGCAGACTTTAATCATCTTACAGAAGCTGATGCCATAAGGGAAATAGCACGCTACACAGAGCCTATCAGGAAACGCTTTCAGGAAATGGCAATATCTTATAATATAAATATCATAACGGGAAGTATGCCCCTTGTTGAAGACGGTAATTTATATAACGTAGGGTTTTTATGCAAGAGGGACGGTACAAGTGAAATGTACCGCAAAATACATATAACACCTAACGAGATACATTATTGGGGTATGAAGGGGGGCAGCGAAATCCGCACTTTTGATACCGACTGTGGTAAAATTGGCATAATGATATGTTACGATGTAGAGTTCCCGGAGCTTTCCCGACTTATGGCGGATGAAGGCATGGAGATACTTTTTGTACCCTTCCTTACCGATACACAAAATGGCTATACCCGCGTTAAGCACTGTGCACAGGCACGCGCTATAGAAAACGAGTGCTACGTAGCCATTGCAGGCTGCGTGGGTAACCTGCCAAAGGTAAATAACATGGATATTCAGTACGCGCAGACTGCTGTATTTACACCATCTGACTTTTCATTTCCTTCTAACGGCATTAAAGCAGAAGCCACACCTAATACAGAAATGACACTGATAGTGGATGTGGATTTAGACCTGTTAAAAGAACTGCACGAATATGGAAGCGTAAGAATAATGAAAGACCGCAGGGATGATTTATATAAAATAAAAAGACTCCCAGCCGCTAATGTAAAAGACACAGACCCCGAAACTAAAACAGTTAAAAAAAACAGTTAAATTATGGCACGCAACTGTCCGGAATGCGGTATGGAAATTAAGGGTCGCGAAGGCAAAAAGTTTTGCAGCGACACATGCCGCAATGCCTATAATAATAAGATAAATAAAGACAGTACCAACTATATGCGCAACATTAACAACCGTTTGCGTAAAAACTACCGCATACTGGCAGAGCTGAATATTGAGGGCAAAACAAAAACTACAAAAGCCGAGTTAGAAAACAAAGGGTTTGATTTTGACCATATAACCAATCTGCAGCACACAAAATACGGCAACACCTATTTTTTATACGAGCAGGGCTATACGCAATTAGATGATAATCATTACCTGCTAATTAAAAAAGATATTATATAACCATGCAGCAGGTATCTATACTAGGTTGTGGCTGGCTTGGGCTGCCACTTGCAAAGGCTTTACTTATAAAAGGCTATACCATAAAAGGTTCTACTACCAGTACTGAAAAAATAGCTATTTTAAAAAATACCGGGATACAGCCCTATATTATCAGCCTGCATGAAGAACATATTGAAGGCAATACAGCTGAACTATTACAGGGCAGCGATATACTGATTATAGATATTCCGCCAAAGCTAAGAAAAGCAGAAAGTGAAAATTTTACTGCAAAAATACAACTGCTCATTCCGTTTATAGAAAAATCAGGTATAAAAAAAGTCCTGTTTGTAAGTTCTATATCTGTATATGGCAACAGCAATACCACAGTAACTGAAGATTCTCCCACATATCCTGATACAGAGAGTGGCAGGCAGCTCCTGGAAACAGAGAACCTACTACAAAACAACTCGCACTTTAGAACTACAATACTGCGCTTTGGCGGGCTTATAGGCGATGATAGACACCCTATTAAATACCTTGCCGGCAGAGAAAACCTACCTGACCCTAACGCCCCTGTGAACCTTATACACCTTGAAGACTGTATAGGCATAATTACGCAAATTTTGCAAAAACAGGCATGGGGTGATACCTTTAATGCAGCATCGCCGCAACATCCAACACGGATAGAATATTATACCGA
Source organism: Dyadobacter sp. (assembly GCA_052038845.1). Taxonomy (GTDB): domain Bacteria; phylum Bacteroidota; class Bacteroidia; order Flavobacteriales; family Flavobacteriaceae; genus Flavobacterium. The sequence goes on from JBQGDD010000311.1 coordinate 14,705, forward strand.
AAAGGCAAAAAAAATGGGACTGCCAGCCCCCACGTTTACTAAAGAAAAAAATTCTGGAGGTAAAAAAATAGCATCCAGCAAGGTATCGTCTTTACTTGACTACACCTTTATTAAAGGTATTTAAGGGAACACTATTTTAGCAAAAAATACTGTCCGGAATAAAGCAGACTATTCCGGACAGCTATTGTGTTTAGCTGGATGCTGTTGTAAAGAAAATAAATTAATATTTAAATCAGTTGCGGGAAATCCGCAATTAACATTTACCAGTTATATATACCCCCTGCTTCGGGCTTCATTTATAAGAGCCTCATCATCCCCTTCTACTTCAAGCAGGCGTTTAATACGGTATTTTCTCTTTTCTATACCACTTGAAGAAAGCAGTATATATTTATCGAGATTTTTATTTTTTATGCCTTTGGCAAGCAATTGAATTATTCTTATATCAACATCATCCAGCACAACACCTTTTTCGGTTCGCTTTATATAATTGGAAACAGTTTTTGAATAGTAAACGCCTCCTTCTATAACATATTTAAAACCCGCAATAAGCTCATCTGTAGTACAGTCACTTTTATTGATAAATCCTTCGGGTTCAATTTTTTGCAGTATGCGTGCCATAATATCAACCTCTTTGTGCATCGTCATCATCACAATTTTGCACGCGGGCATAGCCTGGCGGATAAATAATGCCATATCCTCACCCGAAAAAAGGTTTTCCTCTTCATAAGAGGGAATGCTGTAATCTACAACAGCTATGTCAAAAGGCTTCTTTTCATTTTTTTTTACAACTTCATATCCTGTTTTGCAGTCACTTGCCTTTAAAAATTTTATTGTTTTTTGAGTGTATATACTTTTAAATATAGCATTATAGCCTTCCAATACCACTCCATGGTCATCAATTGCAAGAACCTGTAGTACTCTTTCCAAGCTTTCTGTTTATTTAATTTTCGAATAAACAAAATTAAATTTTAAATATTAATTCAATTGCGGAAAATCCGCAATTAACATTTTCAGGCGTTTAAAGCATAAAAAACCTAATATTATACAAAAAAACCTGTAGCGCATGCTACAGGTTTATAATACAGTAATATAACATAGGTTTAATTACCAAATTTTCACACGCTCATCCGGCGATATGTACATCCCGTCTCCTTCCTTAATACTGAAAGCATCGTAAAATGCATCAACATTCTGTAATGGAACGTAAGCCCTATACATTCCCGGGGAATGCGGGTCTGTTTTAACCTGGTTTTTAATTGCTTCATCCCTTGACTTGGTTCTCCATATAGTTGCCCATGATATAAAGAAACGCTGCTCCGGAGTAAAACCATCTATTAACCCTGGGTTTCCGTTTTCTTTAAGGTAAAGCTGCAAGCCGTCATAAGCAGCGTTAACACCGCCAAGGTCGCCTATGTTTTCTCCAAGTGTAAATTTACCGTCAACATATATTCCGGGTAATGGCTGTAACTGGCTGTACTGGTCTGCCAGCGCACCGCCAAGGTTTGTAAACTTGTCAAGGTCAGTATCGCTCCACCAGTTTACAAGGTTACCGTCAGCATCATACCTTGAGCCTGAATCATCAAATCCGTGAGATATTTCATGACCTATAACAGCACCTATACCGCCATAATTTACAGCTTCATCTGCTTTATAGTCGTAAAAAGGAGGCTGTAATATACCTGCCGGGAAAACAATTTCATTATAGGCAGGGTTAAAATAAGCATTTACAATCTGCGGAGCCATGTGCCACTCGTTTTTATCAACAGGCTTGTTTAGTTTAGCTATATTTTCCTGATGCCTCCAGCGGGAAATATTTTTCATGTTGGTAAATAAATTACCACCATCCTTCGGGCTCACTATCGTCAGTGCCGAATAATCCTTCCACTGGTCTGGGTAGCCTATTTTTACATTTAGCTTACGCAGTTTCTGTATTGCATTTTCTTTAGTAGATTTTGCCATCCAGGGCAGGTTGTTGATGCGGTTTTCAAAAGCAAGCATTACATTTTCTATCATGCTTTCGGCTTTTGCCTTTGCTTCAGCAGGAAATTTTTTCTCTACATACAGTTTACCCAGTGCTTCGCCCACTGAGCCGTTTACACTATGCAGGGCATTAACATCGCGTTTTTCTTCTTTAAGGGCACCCCTTAGTGTTTTACTGTAAAACTCCCAGTTAGCAGTTTCTATATCTGTACTAAGGTAACTTGTAGATTTATTAAGCAGCGTCCATTTCATATAGTCTTTCCAGTCCTGCACTTTACCCTCTTTAAGGATGCCGCTAAGTGCTTCCATATATTTTGGCTGTGAAACAATTACAGTATCACGCTGAAATATTCCGTTGCTTGTAAGGTATCTGCTCCACTCAACTTCTGGAGTCATTTTTTTAAGATCGTTAACCGCCATTGGGTTATAACTCTTTCTGCTGTCACGGCGTTCAACCCTGTCCAGCCTTGGTTTTGCCATAGCTGTTTCCAGTGCCAATATATTTTTAACCGACTGTTTTGCCTGCCTGCTGTTGTACCCAATATACTGCAGCATCCTTTCTACATGCTGTACATATTTTTCGCGCTTTTCTTTAGAGTCGGCATCGTCAGATACATAGTAATCCCTGTCTGGCAATCCTAAACTACCGGGGCTTATGTAAACTGTATTTTTGTTACTGTTTTTAGCATCCGCACTTACATATACACCAAAAAAGCCAAGCCCGCCTTCAGCTTCCATTTCTGTAAGCAGTGCCTGTAAGTCTTTTACATTTTTAACTTTGTCAATTTTTGCAAGGTATGGCTTTAGGGGGTTTACTCCCTCTTTATTCCTTGCTACAGTGTCCATAATGCTTTTATACAGGTTGGCGGCCTTTCCCTGGTCAGTATTAGATGCCAGGTTTTTGCCTGCCGCTTCTTTAAGTATGGCAAGTGCATCATCATTAGTGCGTTCCCTCAGCTCATCAAAGCTTCCCCACCGGGTTTTATTTCCAGGTATCTCGGTCTGGTCAATCCATGTACCATTTACATACCTGAAAAAATCATTACCCGGTTTAACCTTGGTATCCATATACGAAAGGTTGATACCCGGTTTATCCTGAGTGTTCTTTTGTGCCTGGGCATTGCAAAAAGTTGCGCCAAGCACCAATGCTGCCGTCGCAAATTTCACATTTTTCTTAACTATCATATCTAAAAAATTTTAAACGTAATTTAACAAAAGTGTAAAGTTATATGAAAAAGCCATGCCAAAACAACAAAATGAATGGAAGGCTCTATTTTTAACACTCTAAAAACCTAACTTATTAGCGGTTATATAGCCCTCTGTTTTGTAATTTTGCAAAAACAGATACTTATAATGCTATTATTTTTCAAAAAATATAAAACCTTTTTTATTGTCATGCTGGTGCTATCGGCAATAATTCTTACTTTATTTTACACCGCGCTTAAACCAGCAAAAACGCTTCCGGTCTATAATCCGTCTGATGTTAACCCCGAACTGGTAGATACTACCGTGCAGTACATTAGCCGTAACCATACCATAGCCGATTTTGCTTATGTGAACCAAAACGGCGACACCATAACCCAAAAGGATTATGAGGGCAAAATATATGTAGCCGATTTCTTTTTTACCACCTGCCCTACCATTTGCCCAATAATGACAGATAATATGGTGTGGCTACAGGATAAAATTAAAGATAACCCAAAGGTGAAACTGCTTTCGCACTCTGTAACGCCGGATATTGACAGTGTACCCGTATTAAAAGCCTATGCTGAAAAGAAAGGCGTTATTGACAGCAAGTGGAATTTGGTTACGGGTGATAAGAAAGATATTTACTACATAGCCCGAAAATCATACCTGGCTGTAAAAACTGCATCATCTGACGAGCTGTATGACATGGTGCATACCGAAAACTTTATACTTGTAGATGAAAAAGGAAGAATAAGAGGGTTTTACAACGGCACAAATCTTGATAAAGAAGTTGATGGCGAAAAAAATGTAAAACAACTGCTGGAAGATATTAACTGGCTTTCTGATCAGGAAAAGTAACCCTTCCGTTAATTTTTTGTAAATTCGCAGTCTTAATTTATTCTAAATAAACCTTGAAAACTACACTTGCAGGGCTAAAAAAAGGCCAAAAGGCGGTAATAACGGAATTTGATATTGACGTAATTCCTTTAAAGCTTCTCGAAATGGGATGCCTGCCCGGTAATTTAGTAGAAATTTTACAGGTTGCGCCTTTTGGCGACCCAATTTATATTAACGTTAATGACAGCCACGTAGCCATTAGACTGGAAACAGCCGCCGCTATTGATGTTGATATTATAACCGATTAATTGAATGGCAGCCCAAACAATAAAAATTTCTTTAATAGGCAACCCTAATACCGGTAAAACATCTGTATTCAATCAGCTTACGGGGCTTAACCAGCAGGTGGGCAACTATCCCGGTATAACAGTTGAAAGAAAGCAGGGAAAGGCAAAACTGCCCGGCAATATTAAAGGGACTATAATAGACCTTCCCGGTACGTACAGCCTTAATGCAAGCTCTATGGATGAGAATGTAGTGATAGAGCTGCTGCTGAACCGTAATGATAAAGATTTCCCCGATGTTGCGGTAGTAGTTACAGATGTGGAGAACCTAAAGCGTAACCTGCTACTGTTTACACAGATAAAAGACCTTGAAGTGCCTACCATATTAGTAATTAATATGGCCGACAGGATGGATCGTAAAGGGATAAGCCTGGATATACCTTACCTTGAAGAACATTTAAAAACTAAAATAGTACTCACAAGCTCCCGAAAAGGTACCGGGATAAAAGAATTGAAGGAAGCTATTGTAGGTTATGAAACACTTTCTACAGAGCCGTGCCTTCATGCATCATCTATAGACCCTGTTTATTTTGGTAAGTTAAGGGAAGCTTTCCCTAACCAGTTGCTGTACAAACTTTGGCTGGTAATTACCCAGGATGTTAACTTTGGGCAGCTTGAAAGGAACGAAATTGAAAACAGCTCGTTTACCAAAAGTAAGCAGGAGCTAAAAAGGCTTCAGCAAAAAGAAACCATAAAACGCTACCAGTTTATAAACGATGTTTTAAAAGTAGGGCAGACTATAGACACCTCTAAAGCAAAAGATTTACGGACAAAACTCGACAGGGTGTTAACCCATAAAGTATTTGGCTACGTTATTTTCTTTACCATACTGATGCTTATTTTCCAGTCGATATTTTCATGGTCAGAAGTACCGATGGATCTTATTGACGAGGGTTTTAGCTGGCTTAGTGCCTATACCTCTGCTAATTTGCCATCGGGTAAACTTACAGAGCTTATTGCCGAAGGTATTATACCGGGTATTGGCGGTGTGGTTATCTTTATTCCTCAAATTGCTTTTCTATTCCTGTTTATATCTGTTTTAGAAGAAAGCGGCTATATGAGCCGGGTAGTATTTTTGATGGACAGGATTATGAAGCGTTTTGGGCTTAGCGGCAAAAGCGTAGTTCCGTTAATATCAGGAACTGCCTGTGCCATACCCGCTATTATGGCGGCCCGAAATATAGAAAACTGGCGCGAAAGACTTATTACTATACTGGTAACACCATTCACCACCTGTTCTGCAAGGCTTCCTGTATATGCCATACTTATATCCCTCATTATTCCTAATGATGTTGTATTGGGTATTTTTAATTTGCAGGGGCTTACGCTAATGGCTTTATACCTTATAGGTTTTGGCGGTGCTATACTTTCTGCATGGCTTTTAAACAAGGTATTAAAAACACGTTTTAAAAGCTTCTTTGTAGCCGAGATGCCTAACTACAAGCTGCCCCTTTTTAAAAATGTGGCACTTAACGTAGTTGAAAAAACCAAAGCCTTTATATATGGAGCAGGTAAAATAATACTGGCACTTTCTATCATCATCTGGTTTTTAGGCTCACATGGCCCGGGTGACGAATTTAGCAACGCCGAAGAAATTGTTACACAGCAGCCGCAAAGCAGCCAGTTAAGTGAAGAAGAACTTAACGATAAAATAGCTTCTTACCAGTTAGAGAACTCATACATTGGTATTATGGGTAAAAGCATAGAACCTGTTATACGCCCGTTGGGTTATGACTGGAAAATAGGCATTGCCATAGTATCATCATTTGTTGCCCGCGAGGTGTTTGTGGCTACACTGGCTACTATATACAACATTGGGAGCAGCGAAGAAGACCAGGCAACAATTAAAGAGCGTATGGATGCAGAAGTTGATCCTGTAACAGGTAAAAAGATTTTCAATTTTGCTACAGGTATATCCTTACTGTTATTTTATGCTTTTGCTATGCAGTGCATCAGTACGCTTGCCGTAACTAAAAAGGAAACCAATTCATGGAAATGGCCCATGCTGCAACTGTTTGGCATGAGTGCCTTTGCTTATGTGGTATCGCTTATTGCCTACCAGCTTTTAAAATAGTATAATTTATGGATGTACAGGAAATTATAGTATATGTATTGGTGGCGGGAGCAGCAGTTTTCCTGATAAAGAAATTCTTATTTAAAAAGAAAAAAAAATCAGGCGACTGCGGTAGCGACGACTGTGGCTGCCATTAATTTACCCCAACGCTACATCAAGCACCATCATAACCACAAAACCACCTATAAAGCCTAACGTGGCAATATCTGTGTTTTTATCCTGTTGGGTTTCGGGTATTACCTCTTCTACTACCACAAAAATCATAGCCCCTGCCGCAAAAGCAAGTGCATAAGGCAGCATAGGGGTAAAAAACGTTACAGCAAGCGCACCCAATACTCCGGCTATAGGCTCAACCAACGCAGACGACTGCCCATACATAAAACTCTTCCTTCGGCTCATGCCCATTCGCCTTAAGGGCATAGAAACAGCAATACCCTCGGGAAAATTCTGGATACCAATACCTATGGCAAGCGTTAACGCCCCTGCTATAGAAGCTTCAGGTATGCCTGCCGCCACACCGCCAAAAAGCACGCCTACGGCAAGCCCTTCGGGTATGTTATGCAGGGTTATGGCAAGTACTAATAGTGTTGTACGCTGCCATGGGGTTTTGATACCCTCTTTTTCTTTAAAATTTATATGTACGTGAGGCAACACTTTATCTAAACTAAAGAGGAATAAAGCACCAAGAATAAAGCCTATTGCAGAAGGCATAACCTTTTCAAACCCCTCACCCTCGCTCATTCCGATGGCAGGAGCAAGCAGGCTCCAGTAACTGGCGGCAACCATTACACCCCCGGTAAAACCAAGCATACCATCGAGCACGGTACGGTTCATGTTCTTGAAAAAGAAAACCACCGATGCCCCAAGCGCAGTAAGCCCCCAGGTAAACAAGGTAGCATACAGGGCTGCCAGTACAGGCGGTATGCTTTCAAAATAAGCTACTATGCTGTTAAACATACTTATACTGTTTTTACAAAAAGGTTAGAGGCTATTTTATTAGAAACTGTTAACTGACTATCGTTAATGCGAAGAGTGAGCGACATATCAAAATCTTCACGGGAAATGACTTCTATGGCACTGCCTAACGCTATCTGCTGTTTATCCAGGTATTGCAGGAAGGCTGCCGAACTGTCTTTTACACCCACACACATCACTTTTTTGCCTGCCGAAATTTCTGAAAGGAGCTTTTTATCTACTTTAACTATTTTTCCGTTTTTATCGGGTATAGGGTCGCCATGCGGGTCTTCGGTAGGATAATCCAGAAAAGCATCGAGTTTATTTGTCAGCTTTTCAGATTTTATGTGTTCCAACTGCTCGGCAACATCATGCACCTCATCCCACGAAAAATCGAGTTTATCTACAAGGAAAACTTCCCACAGGCGGTGCTTGCGCACAATCATAAGTGCGGTAAACCGACCCTTCTCGGTAAGTGAAACGCCTTGGTATTTTTTATAGATCACCAGGTCTTTTTCTGCCAGTTTCTGCACCATATCAGTAACCGATGATGGCTTGCTTTCCATTTCGTTGGCAATAGCGTTAGTGGTTATACCCTTACTGTTGCTGTTAGAAAGATGGTATATAACTTTAAGGTAATTCTCTTCAGAATAGGTCATTATCAATTGCATTATCTAACAAATATAATAATAATTTGATTTGTTTAAAAACATTTTTAGGATAGGCTAAATATTATTCTTATCAAGCTACAGCCAATTCACTATTTTTGATATACTATGAAGCATTACGATTACATTTTTACAGGGGCAGGATTATCAGCATTAATGACGGTGTACCGTATGGTGGTATCCGGTAATTTTAACGATAAAACCATTCTCCTTATTGATGCTGATACCAAGAAGCAAAACGACCGTACCTGGTGCTTTTGGGAAAAAGGTAACGGCAACTGGGATGCTATAGTATACAAACAGTGGAATACTGCTTTATTTGCAAGTGACACCTTTAAAAAGTCGCTCGATTTTGAAGGCTACACGTATAAAATGATACAGGGACTGGACTTTTACAACCATGTTTTTGCAGAGCTTGAAAAGCATGAAAATGTGTTTGTTATCCAACAAAATGTAAAAGGTTTTTCAGCGACAGATACACAGGTTATTGTAAAAACAGATACTGATGAATTTACCTGCCATAAAATCTTCAACAGCATCTATAACCCTGAATTGCCCTTATCTCAAAAAAAATATCCTGTATTACAGCAGCACTTTATTGGGTGGAAGGTAAAAACAAAAGAACCTGTTTTTATTCCCGAAAGGGCTACATTTATGGACTTTAGCGTACCGCAAAAAGGTAACACCCGCTTTATGTATGTACTGCCCACAACGCCGCATGAGGCATTGGTAGAGTACACATTATTCTCTGAAAAATTATTACCGGTACAGGAGTATGAAAACGCTATTAAAGACTACCTATCTGATTTAGGCGTAACACACTATGAAATAATGGACACAGAGAAAGGCAGTATACCTATGACGGTATATCCGTTTTGGGAAAATAACAGCAAAAATGTACTGCATATAGGCTCTGCCGGGGGGTGGACAAAAGCCAGCACGGGCTATACCTTTAAAAATGCCGACAGGAAATCGGCTGAACTTGTAGCTTTCCTAAATACGGAGAGCGATTTGAGCAAGTTCTACAAGAAAAACAGGTTTTGGTTTTACGATCTCCTGTTACTGGATATACTGTACCGCACCAATGAGAAGGGATCGGCTGTATTCTCCTCTATGTTTAAAAGCGGTAAGGCTGGGCTAATATTTAAATTTCTTGATGAAAAAACTTCCCCTGCCGAAGACCTGCAGGTAATACTTAAATGCCCCAAAACACCTTTTATAAAAGCCTTGTTTAAGAGGCTGGTAAATCTGTAACAAAAATATTTACACTTAACCCATTTGGATAAAAAATATGTATCTTTGCACTACAAACATTTAAAGAAATAAATAGTATGTATCCAGAAGAATTAGTAAGACCAATGCGTGCTGAGCTTTCAGAAGCAGGTTTTGAAGAATTATATACCGCCGACACAGTAAAAGATGCTATCTCTAAAAAGGGTACTACGCTTGTAGTAGTAAACTCTGTGTGCGGATGCGCGGCACGAAATGCAAGGCCGGGTGCTAAAATGAGCCTTGATAACGATAAAAAACCGGCAAGCCTTATTACGGTTTTTGCAGGTGTAGATAAAGACGCTGTAGATGCTGCAAGAGAATTGATGTTCCCTTTCCCGCCATCATCGCCAAGTATGGCTTTGTTTAAAGATGGTGAACTGGTACACATGCTGGAGCGCCACCATATAGAAGGCCGCCCTGCTGAGCTAATTGCAGAGAACCTTAAGGATGCTTATAACGAATTTTGCTAAGCATATAAATTCGTACAGATAAATAAAACCACGCTTCGGCGTGGTTTTTGTGTTTATTGCACAAGTGCCCTGAATTTTCTTTTACTATTTTATAAATAGTAGTACTTTTACGCCCACGTTTTAGAATTGAAATGGAAAAAATAATATCCTACCCGATAACTATTATTTACAGTGTTATTTTCCTGCTATTACTGGTAATTTTTCATCCGGTGCAGTGGGTTTGCTTTAATGTATTTGGCTATCAGGCACACAAAAAAAGTGTAGATATTTTAAATGCCTTTTTAATGCGTTCCATACATCTACTTGGCTGTACCTATACCTTTAAAAACAGGCATTTAGTACCAAAGGGTGTACCGCTTATTATAGTTGCAAACCACCAGAGCATGTATGACATACCTGCTATAATATGGTTTATGCGAAAATTTCATCCGAAATTCATCAGTAAAAAAGAACTGGGTAAGGGCATACCGAGTGTGTCATACAATTTAAGGCACGGAGGTTCGGTATTAATAGACCGTAAAGACCCAAAACAGGCATTGCCTGCTATAAAGGGCATGGCAGAATATATAGAAAAACACAAAAGGTCGGCAGTAATATTCCCCGAAGGTACACGCAGCAAAACGGGAGTACCAAAGCGATTTTCTGAAAATGGCATAAAAATACTTTGTAAATATGCACCATCTGCTTATATTGTACCTATAAGCATAAATAACTCTTGGAAAATGTTTCGTTTCGGACAATTTCCTTTAGGTTTGTGCAATCATTTGACATTTACAATACAGGAACCTTTTGCCATTAAGAACATTCCTTTTGATGAAGTGATGAAGAGAACAGAAAGTACAATTGTACAAGGAATAAAAAATTAAAATTATGTCTGTAAAGAACATTAGGCTGGAAGTGATGAAGTTTCTGGAAAAAGACATTAACAAATTTGTTGATGAATACCTGATTCCCGTTGAGAAAATATGGCAGCCTTCAGATTTACTCCCTGACTCCCAAAATGAAAACTTTTTTGAGGAGGTAAAGGAGTTACAGGAAATAGCAAAAGATATGCCTTATGACTTTTGGGTAGTAATGGTGGGCGATACCATTACCGAAGAGGCATTGCCTACCTATGAGTCCTGGTTAATGGACGTAGAAGGCGTTGAGCAGATAGAAGGCGGCGGCAATGGCTGGTCTAAGTGGGTGCGTAGCTGGACAGGTGAAGAGAACCGCCACGGCGACCTGCTTAATAAGTACCTTTACCTATCGGGACGTATAAATATGCGCGAGGTAGAAATTACCACACAACATTTAATAAACGATGGTTTTGATATTGGTACCGACAGAGACCCATATAAAAACTTTGTATATACCAGTTTCCAGGAACTGGCTACCTATGTGTCGCACAACCGTGTGTCTCAACTGGCTAAAAAATATGGCGATAAAAAGCTTTCTAAAATATGCAGGCTTATTGCCGGTGACGAAATGCGCCACCACCATGCTTACAGCGAGTTTGTAAACAGGATTTTTCAGGTTGACCCAAGTGAAATGATGATTGCTTTCTCTTACATGATGAAGCAGAAAATTGTAATGCCGGCACACTTCCTGAGAGAATCGGGTCAGCAGATAGGTACGGCTTTCGAACAGTTTTCTGATTCGGCACAGCGAATAGGTGTTTATACTGCACTGGATTATATTGATATATTACAGAAGCTTATAGACAAGTGGCAGATTGATAAAATAACCGGACTTACTGCCGAAGCAGAAAAGGCAAGGGATTTCCTTATGAAACTGCCTGCAAGAATGACAAGAATATCTGAAAGGTTAGTTATACCCGAAGAATCGCATATATTTAAGTGGGTAACGCCTGCACTTGTAAAATAATATTATTGGAGGCTGATTATTTCAGCCTCTTTTTTTAGCTCTATACAAATGAATAACCTTATAGACATCACTAAAGATTTTGTAAAACAACAGCTTAAAAACGCCGAAGGCGGGCATGACTGGTTCCATATAGAACGGGTATATAATAATGCCATGCTGATAGCCAAGGGTGAAGAATGCGATATAACTGTTGTACAGCTTGGCGCACTGCTGCATGATATAGCCGACAGTAAATTTCATAACGGAGATGAAACTGTAGGCCCAAAAGTAGCGCGAAAATTTTTAGAAGAGCAAAATACAGATGAAGCTACTATTGTGCACGTAGTAAACATTATAAATAACATTTCATTTAAGGGTGGCAATTTTGAAAAGAAATTCAGCTCCACTGAACTGGAAATTGTACAGGATGCTGACAGGCTCGATGCTTTGGGCGCAATCGGCATTGCACGTGCTTTTAATTATGGAGGGTTTAAAAACAGGGTACTTTACAATCCTGAAATTGCTCCTAAACACAACATGACTAAAGAAGAGTATAAAAAAAGTGAAGGCACTACCCTTAACCATTTTTATGAAAAGCTGTTATTACTTAAAGACCGTATGAACACCAAAACCGGTAAGGCAATAGCCGAAAATCGTCATAACTATATGGTAGATTTCCTCAATCAGTTTTATGCCGAGTGGAAAGGAGAAAAGTAAGCATCATTTATTGACTAAATTTAAAGTCGTTTTATAAACAGGTTTTTTATACACTTTAGCCATAAGCCAGCCTATAAAACTCAGTACAAAAATATCTTGCTGACTTTCATTATCCTTAAGTTGTTCAACAACCTTTTTAAAATCAGGGGTTGCTGTAATTTCAGGTTTTTTTACATAATGCTCAATAAGGTTTGCGTAGCTCAACACCCTGCTTTCGTTAACTTCATGTAAGTACTTTTTATATCGCTTTTTAAAACTTTTTAATCGTGACAGGACGAGTTCTGTGTTTTCAAGATCTATATGCAGCAATATCTCTACAAGTGCTTTTTTAATCGTCCAGTCCATACCCATTTTCTTTTCATACCAAGCATCGGTATGGGCAAAATCACGCATAAATTTAGCGGCATCCCTGTTTTGCTGCTGCATACAAAAAACTACTACAGATAGTCGTACATCATTCAGCTCAAGAGGGTCAGCCTTTTTACTTTTTTCCAGTAGCTGTTGTACTATACTCATAGCATTACTGGCGTTGCCTGTATAATTTTCATTTAAAGCCAGCAACAGGCAATATCGTGTATAAAAACGTTGATAATATTCACAGTTTTGCTTACTCATTTGCTGGTGCATCAGTTCAAGATATTCTTTAGAAAGGGAGTACCTGCGGTTCCTGAAATGGATGTTTGCCATAAAATACAATATGTAAATATGATAATACAAATGCCGCTCTGCCAGTTGCTCATTTTTAGCTATAAAGCTGTATGCCTTTTTTAAAAAAGGCTCAACCAGGCTGTAATCATTTTGTATAGATGCATATTCATTGGCTACAAATAAAATCTGGTATAATGATTTAAAAGTAAGCACTTCGTCAATCGAAATATCAAACTTTTGCAAAGCATCCGTTATCAGGTCATACAGGTTTACTATTTTACCCTTATGGTAAATTTCAGACAGTTCTTTCCTTACATAAGCATAGGCAAGGTTAAGCTGCTCTTCGGCATTTCTTTTAACCCTGTTAGCTTTAAATTTCAGTAATACAGTATCTAAGTCAAAGCCCGGGTCAAGATGTGCAAACTGAATTTGCGCCTGGTATATCTCATTCAGCAAATTAAAATTTTCGAGCCTAAGGCCTTTAGCTTCTGCTTTTGCAAGGCATTTATAAGCCGTTTTAACCAGTTTATGCTCAAAAAATGTACGGCTGACTACTAAAAGTCGTAACACTTCATGCTCGTCAGATGTATCTTTTTCAAATGTCCTATTTGCCATAAAATCAATCAGGCTGTCATATAGCCTTTTTCGAAGGGCATGATAGGCATCATTGCCTTTTTTAATTTTATTTTTACTATTTATATCATCAGTTTGTAATAATTTAAAGAGCTTTATATTCTGTACATCATTACGCTTGTTCTTTTTGTCAAGATAACTCACAAAAGCCTTTTTGTCGTCATTATCCATGATATTTATAATATCTTCAAGAGCATTCATAGGTGTACTTTTTAATTTAAAATGTAAATATAATTAAAAAAATATCATCAGTTTTTGTATTATTTTAGTTTTTACAGGCTGGTAATTTGGCGGAGATTTGCCTCATAATCTTAAAACAAAATAATTATGGATCCGCTAAAAACACAGGAAGTACAAACTTCTAAAAATGACAAAAAAGAAGTGCAGACTTTTACAGCGCTTAAACCCAGTACCGCTTTTATAGGCGCATCTTGGCTTGCCCTACTTACCGGAATGGTATCTTATTGCATAGGGCTATTTAATGCCGAAATGGAATTTAACGAAAAAGGCTATTATTTTACCATATTGCTTTTTGGTCTTTTCTCTGTAATATCTGTACAAAAAAGTGTGCGCGACAGGCTGGAAGGCATACCCGTAACAGATCTGTACTATGGCATAAGCTGGTTTACAACGGCTGCATCTGTACTACTTCTGGTAATCGGTTTATGGAACGCCGACCTGCTGTTGAGTGAAAAAGGTTTTTATGGCATGTGCTTTACACTATCCTTATTTGCGGCTATAGCCGTACAAAAAAACACACGGGACGTGAAACAATTTGAAAGCCAGAATCCAAACGCTTAGCGGATGCCCCGCAGTTGCCATATCTACGGGTATGGTGCTGTGGGGTTATTTTTTTATTTGTACTTTTAAAAAAATTTAGGTTATGGCTTCATCTATACTAAAAGACCTGCCGGAACTGGTAGCCCAAAAGGTTATTACTCCCGAAACGGCAAAAGATATTGAGCGCTATTATCAAGGTCGGGAAGAATCAGGCAACAGCACGCTTACCATTTTTGGAGCTTTAGGCGGTATATTGATAGGGCTGGGCATAATATTAATTTTTGCTCACAACTGGGACGATTTTTCCCGCAGCCTTAAGACTATACTTGCCGTACTGCCATTAATAAGTTTTCAGTTACTTACAGGATATACTATAATAAAAGGCAAAAGCCAGTTGTGGAAAGAAACATCAGGCACACTGCTTTTTTTCTCTGTTGGCGCGGCAATGGCACTTATAGCACAGGTGTATAACATACCCGGTTCTACAGGCACATTTATACTGAGCTGGATACTGCTTTGCCTCCCATTGGTTTATATATTAAAGTCTAATGCGCTTGCTATTATACATATTCTTTTAACTACAGAATATGCCGTAGAATCGGGTTATTTTAACCCGCAAAAGCCCTGGATGTATTTAGTATTTATAGCTGCCATCCTCCCCTTTTACCTAAAAAAAATACAGAAAGAACCTGACAGCAATATTGTTTCGGTGCTTAACTGGCTTTTACCGTTAAGCGTTGTGGTCGCTTTAGGAGCATTTCTTGATGGCGTGGGCGAATTTGGCTTACCTATATACATAGCGTTACTAAGCCTGTTGTACAATATCGGTTTACTGCCATACTTCAGGAGCAGGAGTCTTGGCAGTAATGGCTATATAATCAACGGGCTTACAGGGATGACAGTACTGCTAATGCTGGCATCATTTAAATGGTTTTGGGAGGTGCTAACCAAAACCAAACCCTCACTCACATTTATTATTGTGTGGATAGCCTTCTTGGGCATCAGCAGTTTTATACTGACGCTTAGTGGTAAAAAACGCAACATTATAGATAAGTTTGGGCTTGCCATATTCATATTCCCGCTTATCTACCTTGCGGGGCTTTTCAGCAACCTGCTTGCCGCAGTGTTAAGCAACATTTTTATACTCGTTATGGGTATTGCTGCCATAAGGCATGGCATGGCGAGATATAACTTTAGCGCACTTAATTTTGGCCTGGTTGTTATTTCCATCCTTATTGTTTGCCGTTTTTTCGACACCAACCTTTCCTTTGCTATACGCGGGTTACTGTTTATGCTTGTGGGAGCCGGATTCTTTCTGGCAAATTATTTCCTGGCAAAGAAAAAGAAAAGCAACCCTGAAAACACGCTGACCCATGAAAACTAAATATTTATTCATTGCCTTTATAATAGTTGCCATAGTGCAGCTATCGGTTCCGTTTAAAATGATTTATGACAGTGAAATAACAGAGAAGAACGGAACAGTTTACAGGTTTAAAACCGCCCCGATAGATCCTACAGACCCTTTCAGGGGTAAATATATTGCGCTTAATTACGAGCTTAATTCGTTTATAACAAAAGACACTACATGGACAGCAGGGCAGGAAGTTTACCTGCTTTTAGACACCGACAAAGATGGCTTTGCAAAGGTAAAAGGCATATCGAGGAAAAGACCGGATAGGGACACAGACTATATCAACACCTATATAATGCATAATTTTAAAGGCAAATTAATGTTCGACCTGCCGTTTGATGTATTTTACATGGAAGAAAGTAAAGCTCTTGAAGCGGAAACAGGATATGCTGAATACAGCCGCCGCAGGGATGTAAAACCTGCCTACGCCTTAGTAGCTGTACTTAACGGCAATGCCGTACTGAAAGATGTAATTGCAGATGATATCCCTATAAGGGAATATGTTTTACGGGAAAGAAATAAAACCGCTATAAAAGCAGACTGATATGAGCGTTTAATTTCTGCAAGGTTTAGAAAACCTTGTAGATTTGACATTATACTATGTAAATTAATACCTGCAAGGTCTTAAACACCTTGCAGGATTCTATAAGCTATATTTAAACAACTGTTTTTTACTGCCTTTTTTCCCCATGAAGTATACTGAATTATTACATTCAAGACCAAACATTGTCATTACAGGAATGTCGTCTGTTTTATTATCAATAAGCGTCTGAAATTTCATTTCACCATTACTATCAATTTCAACAAGAGCAAAATCAGCCCTGTTTTCACCAGAGTACTTAAATTCTATTTTACCGTCTTTTTCCTTTACTTTCTGTTTCATATTTATAAAAAATAACATCTTATCATTTTTATGTACAGATGTAAAAGACATATATGCTTCATCATACTTGGAACTCTGGGTCTTGCTTATATAGGTTTGCCAAACCACGTTGCCTTCTCTGTCGATAGTTCCGGCAATTATATCGCTGTAAATATTAAAATTCCCATTTTGTGATGAAATATGTTCATGCTCTTCAGCTGTAATAATTATATTTTCGCCATTTATAATGATTTTCTTAAACTCTATATCAAATATAGTAGACCCCGATAAAAAAAAAGTACTTACTGCCCTTTCATTTTCATCTATCTTATTTCGTGGGAATGGAGTGTGGTTTATTTTTAATGATTCAAGAGTTAAAGGGTTTAGTTCAAAATAACTCCAGCCAGTAAAAAATCTTTTATCTTCACGGTAAAATCCGGCACAAATTAGCCTGTCTTCAGTTTTGAATACTTTTAATTTTTCCAGGTATGGTTTATCATTGCGCAGTTTCACAGTTTTTGTTTCATTTGAAGAAATAGCGGTAAGTTCGTAACTGAAAATATTCCTTTTGTTTTCCTCAAAATGTGCCATTCCAAGCAGGTAAACTGTATTACCCCCATCTGTCAGGTTAATATTTTGCAAGACATAATCCCTGTGCCCAACAGATGCAGAATATTCTGTATCCTGTTTTTTGGTTAGGTCATTCTCAAATGTATATATTTTAAATGTTTTGTTGTCCTTTGACCGCAGGCTAAGCACAATACAAAACGCTTTATTTTGATCATCGGTAACAAAAGATACTACTGAGCTATCATCCATAACAGCCCGGGAAGTGTAGAAAATATCTTCCAGTCTTAAAGGACCCCAATCTTTTGCCTGTTCACGGGTTAAGCGAAATAATTCTTTATCTGTAAAACTAAGGTCGTTTATGTTTGCAGAATGGGCTATACACAAATACGCCTTTTCCTTTAAGTTATACTGAATGTCTATAATATGTATAAAACCACTTTGTGCAACAACGCCTACTAATGTTTTATACTTTTCATAGGTATGGTATTCGGGAAGATAATTTAACTCCTTAATCAATTTCATGTCGGCATTATAATGTTCAATATAATAACCTCCTGAAGAAAATGTTTTGCTTACAATTTTACTTACATTATAAAATCCGCCTGCATTATCTTCGGCAGTATATACCATGTACGATTCACCGTAATCATTTTTGTAAACCTCACTCTTGCTTAGAGCAGTAGTTTGCGCACTAACAGATATAGAGAACATAATAGCAAATAGCCGTGCCAGTCTTTTCATTTTAATGATACTTTTATCTGCCGAATATAATAAAAATCCTACCGGTGTAAAGATTAAGTTATTGTATTTTTATACCTGCAAGGTTTTGTAAACCTTGCAGGATAGTATTAATGTTTTTTATTTTCCCGGAAACTGTGCCTTGCGTTTTTCAAGGAAAGCAGTAGTGCCTTCTTTAAAATCGGCTGTACCAAAAGATTCACCAAAGGCTTTAATTTCTGCCTCATAGCCATTTACACCATCGGTATAATTTGCATTCACAGCCTTAATGGCATTGCCGATAGCCACAGGTGAGTTTTTCATTATCTTAGCCGCTATCCCTTTACAGAAGTCAAGCAGTTCTGCCTGTGCCACCACATGGTTTACCAAACCGTAAGCTTTAGCCTCTTCAGCGTTTACCATTCCGGCAGTCATTATCATTTCCATAGCGCGTCCTTTGCCTACAAGCTGCGGTAAACGCTGTGTACCGCCATAACCGGGTATTACCCCTAACGATACTTCGGGAAGCCCCATTTTTGCATTATCTGAAGCTATACGGAAGTGTGCCGCCATTGCAAGTTCCAGTCCTCCGCCAAGTGCAAAGCCGTTTACGGCTGCAATAACAGGCGTAGTAAGGTTTTGTACAAAATCAAAAAGCAGTTCCTGCCCTTTGGCGGCAAGTTTACCACCTTCTTCAACCGAAAAATTAGCAAACTCAGAAATATCTGCCCCGGCAACAAAAGCCTTCTCCCCGCTTCCTGTTACTATAATTACCTTAACCTCTTTATCAGCATCCAAGGCTGAAAAAGCACCGTGCAGTTCCTGTATAGTAGCTTTGTTTAATGCATTTAGTTTAGAAGGCCTGTTTATGGTAATCACACCAAGCCCGTTTTCTTTTTCCGTCAGGATATTTTCGTAGTTCATTATACTGTTGGTTTTTTATGTTTATGCAATTGTTATATCGGTACTGTCATTATGCGGAAAACTTGTAATAGGCAGTAATACTATAAACTGTGTGCCTTTACCCTCTTCACTTTCAAAAGTTATAGTTCCGTTATAGTTTTCCACTATATTTTTTATAATGCCAAGCCCAAGCCCCATACCACTGTTTTTAGTGGTAAACTTAGGTTCAAAAATACGTGATTTATTTTCGTCGCTAATACCGTTACCATTATCTGTAACTGTAATTTTAGCATAGTCGCCTGCCCTGTAGACTTTTACCAGTATTTTTGGGTCGGGCATATCCGGCGGTATAGCCTGTATGGCATTTTTAACAAGGTTGGTAATAATCCGTATTAACTGCGTGCGGTCCATGCGGGTTATTATTTCCGGTTCACCGCTGCAAAAGTTTATGTAGCTCTCATTAAATATCTCTAAGGCAAGCTGTACAATTTTCACAATATTCACAGTTTCATTTTGCTGTGCGGGCATAGAGGCAAAGCTTGAAAAGGCAGACGCCACCGATGTCATGGTGTCAATCTGCTGTATCAGCGTTTTAGAGTAATCATCCAGTTTTTCTTTAATATCAGGGTCTTCGGGGTTAAATTTCCTCTGAAAACTCTGCACAGTTAAGCGCATGGGTGTAAGCGGATTTTTAATTTCGTGTGCCACCTGTTTAGCCATTTCCCTCCATGCCTGTTCCCTTTCACTTTGCGCCAGTTTTGCCGCGCTTTCATCAAGTTCATCAACAAGCCCGTTATATGCCTTTACCAACTGGCTTATTTCCTGAGGGGAATCTTTATCGCTTATCTTTTCATTTACCTGGCTCAGCCTGATTTCAGTAATCCTGTCTGAAATAGCTTTAAGGGATTTGGTAATATAGCTGGAAAGGAAATAAGCTATAATTATCGATATGAGCAGCATAAACGAATATACCTGAAAAAAACGCATCAGGAAATGGTTAAGTTCCCGCTCATAATACCCGTCATCTTCTATATAAGGCAGGTTAAGAATACCTAACGGTTTAAACCTGGTATCTTTTAAATAACTGTAGGATGAACGAAAAGTTTTTCCGTTTGCCGTATTAAGGTTTACAAATCTCTTCTCGGCGGTAGAGCGTACAACTTTCAGTATAGATTCAGATATGTAAGGTTTTATGGTATCTATAGAAAAAGCCGCTTTTGAAGATTTAAGCAAATGCCCGTCTAAATCGTATATGTTTATCTCGGTACTGTGAATGTTAGCCAGTTCATGTATTCTTTCCCTGAATATTAACGGCAGGTTTTCGGTAGAAAGCGGATATGTTGTAGTGGAAAGCACATAGTTTATATGCTCTTTTATAGCCTTTTCCTTTCGGTCAACCCTGTCGCGGTGGTAATCTTTTGCTTCTTTCTTAAACTGATAAATTGAAACAGCGGCAATAAGGCACGATGCCACAAGGGTAACAAATATCATAGATAAAAATATCCTTATCCGTAGTGACCATCTTCTTATTTTAAACCTTTGCTTCATTACATCATCACTTGTTTCTTTCCCTTATCCGCTTGTAAAATTTAAAACCCAGCATAATCAGGATACTGAAAACTATTATACCCGCCACACCATATACCCAATTTATGGCACTTTTTAAAATTACTAAAAAAACAACGGCAAAAAGTATTATTGTAGCCCCTTCATTCCAAAGGCGCATAAAGTTTACAGAATGTTTAACTTCATCTCGCTGCAGTTGCTTGTATATATTGTGGCACTTTAAGTGATACAAATACAGCAGGAATACAAATGCCAGTTTTACATGCATCCACGAATAACTTAACCATACCCCTCCCATTTCTGTACCAAAAAGCATCAGGAAGGCAAAAAGGCTTGCCAAAACTGCCGATGGCCACGTGATTATATACCAAAGCCTGTATGCCATTAGCTTGTACTGCTTGATAAGTATTTCTTTTTCGGGAGAGGGCTTACTGTTAGCCTCTATATGATAAACAAACAGCCGCACTATGTAAAACAACCCGGCAAACCAGGTTATTACAAAAATGAGGTGCAATGATTTTATATAGTCGTAATAAGCGTCCATTAAGCAGTTTTAAGATGTACCTGTACTTCCCTATGTAAAAAGTAACCGGTAATTAATGTTGACAACACATCGGCTATGGGAAATGATACCCACACCCCAAAAATACCAAAAAACTGTGGTAAAATAAGTATTAATGGTATAAGGCAAAAACCCTGCTTGGTAAGCGTAAGCAGTAAAGCCTTAGTAGCCTTGCCTGCCGACTGAAAATAGGCCGCCCCAATAAGCTGCACCGCAATAATGGGCGATGCGGCAAAAACCCACCTTAGCGCGCCGGGGGTGTCCCGTATCACTTCGGCATCTTTTGTAAAAACAGCTACTATAGGTGTGGCAAAAGCCAGTATGATAATAAATATTGCAATGGCAAAAATTGCTGCATATTTTATGGCGGTGTTTATAGTCTCGCGTACCCGTCCTAAGTTTTCAGCCCCGTAGTTATAGCCGGCAATAGGCATAAAGCCCTGCGTAATGCCCAGCACAGGGAACAGCGCGAACATAAGCATACGGCTTATAATACCATATATGGTAACAGCGTGTTCACCGCCATGCTGGTATAGTGTGTGGTTTAATATAATAGCCAGGATACTGATAACACCCTGCCTTGCAAAAGTTACAAAGCTTAGCGACACTATTTCTCCTGCAAGTTTATTGTCCCATGTAAAGTGTTTAACTGTAGGGCGAAGTTCGCTGCGGTTTATAAAGAACCATAAAATATAAAGGAAGCAAAGAAAAAATGACAGTGCGGTAGCTATGGCAGCTCCTGTTATACCCATATCCAGTACTTTGATAAACAGTATATCCAGTATAATATTTGATACTGCCGATATAATCATGGCGGTCATGGCGTGGCGCGATTTGTCTTCCGCACGTATTACATTGTTACCCATCATGCACAGTGCCTGAAAGGGTACTGCCAGAAGTATAGGGAAAAAGAAAAGTTTTGCCGGAGCCATAATTGCTCCGTTTGCCCCAAAGGCAAAAAGTATTTCTTCGCTAAACAAAAGCCCGGCTACAACAAATAAAGAGGCAATGCCAAAAGTCATCATTATCTGGTGGGCAAAAGTGCAGTAGGCTTTTTCGCGGTTGCCCTTGCCTAATGCCCTTGAAAGTACAGAGCTACCCCCTATACCCAGTGCCATACCCATAGAGGATATAAAAAACGTAATAGGCATTACTACAGAGAGTGCCGCTATGGCAAGGGAGCTTATCCACTGCCCTACAAAAATGGTATCTATAAGTATATTAACCGTCATAAACAGTATGCCCACCGAAGCGGGCACTGACTGCCTGATGAGCAGGCTTTTAATACTCTTATGAGCCAAATCTGTAGAGGAAACTGACATTAAGCTACCGGGGTTTCAGCATACGCCCATTCATTAATCCAGTTTGCCAAAACGTCAACCCATTCGTTTTTATCATTAAGGCAGGGTATCGCCATAAATTTTTCGCCGCCATGCTCTTTAAAGTCTTCATTAGCACGCATGGCAATTTCTTCTAAAGTTTCAAGGCAGTCTGCCACAAAAGCAGGTGTTACTACCGCAAGGTTTTTAATACCCTGTTTTGGCATTTTATTAATTTCAACATCTGTATAGGGCTCAAGCCATTTATCACCTGCCAGCCTGGACTGGAAAGTAAGCGAATATTTATCTTCGGGTATTCCAAGCTGTTCTACTACCAGCCTTGTAGTTTCATAACACTGGTGACGGTAGCAGAATTTGTGTGCCGCAGAGGGTGTAACACAACAACTGTCGTTTATTTTACAGTGCGATTTTGTTACATCTGTTTTGCGGATGTGGCGTTCGGGTATGCCATGGTATGAAAACAGGAGGTGGTCATAGTCAAAACCTTCCAGAGAAGATTTTATAGAATCTGCCAGTACTTTAATATAGTCCGGCTTACCATAAAAAGCAGGTACATCGGTAAAGGTCATCTGCGGGAATTTCTTTTTACGTATTTCCTCTGCCTGTACCAGTATGGTTAGTGTAGATGCCATTGCATACTGCGGGTATAGCGGAAACAGCAATACTTCGGTCACGCCTTTATCGGCAAGTTCCTGCAAACCTGTTTCTATAGATGGCTGCCCATAACGCATGGCAAGAGCTACGGGCATCTCTACTTTTTGCTGTACCTTTTTATGCATTCTTTGAGAGAGTACTATTAACGGAGAGCCTTCATCCCACCATATCTGTTTATAGGCATGTGCCGATGCTTCGGGCCTTTTTCTGAGTATTATACCCCTTACGAGTAGTGCTCTCAGCAAAAACGGAACATCTATTACATATTTATCCATTAAAAACTCATCAAGGTAAGGCTTTACATCTTTTGGCTCCGGGCTTGCCGGAGAGCCAAGGTTTACTAAAAGTACTCCTTTCATATTCCAGAATTGAATTTATTGTCGGTTTGCATCACTTTTTACTCAAAAACCATGCAACAAATGACTGATAATTAAATATTATACATTGTTTAAGCGTTTGTATTTACTGACATTAAATACTTTTTGGGCGTAGTGCCAAACTTCTTTTTAAAGGCAGCTATAAAATGGCTCGATGTACTGTAGCCTATGCGCAGCCCTACTTCGTTTACGTTATAAGAGCCGCTGTCCAGCAGTTTGCGGGCATACTCCATTTTATAATCAAACAAAAAACTGTACACACTGTCGCCATATATCTGCCTAAAGCCCATTTTTAGCTTTTTAAGGTTTATGCCCACCTGGTCTGCCAGTTCCTGCAACCCGGGCGGCTCTGCCATATTGGCTATTACAATGTCTTTAGCTTTGCGTATTTTTATTACGTTTTCCTCATCAATTAAAAACGGGCACTGCTCTGCATTAGGGTCTTCCGCACGGTTAAAGTAATGGCTAAGCAGCTCATATACCTTACCCTTAAAATATAATTTTTTGATAGACTGGTGCAGGTTAAAATGGTATAGCTGGCTTAAAACTATAGCCATAGACGGATTAATCTTATCGTCTTTATAGTATTTTTTGTCTTTATTCCCTTCACTCAAAAAAGGGATATAATCTGCCTCTTCAGAAAAAAAACTGTGGAATTTTTTAATCGATATCAGCACAGTAAGCACCCAGGAGTGCGGGGCAATTTCAAGGTGTACAGGCAGCTCTTTTTGCGGATTATATAAAAACAGCGAAAGCTCTTCACGCAGGTCAAGCGCATAGCGCCCCTGGTTAAATATAAACTTAGCCCTGCCCTTTACCCCAAAGTGAAACTGTATCAGGTCAACATCTACATCTCTTTCAAAATGAGAGGTTTCGTCGGTATCGTTCTGAAACCGCAGCACAGTAAAACCCTCTTCCAGTTTTATCTCGTCATGAGAACCCATAGCGGTATTTTTTTTACAGCCTTTTTAAAAATTACAACCTGTATTATTTAGAACAGTTCTAAACTAAATTTTTGCAAGGCATTGATTTTATTGCAAATTTAGGGTATTTTCTATTTAAAAAGCATTTTGGGCGCAAAATATCCGACAGCGATACAAAAAGCACCTTAAGCGTTACTTTTTACGTTTTGTTGGATTTATTTTTGTAGCACTTTTAGGAATGTGAACACATATGGAGAATCATAACTTGTCGAAGCATCAGTATTTTTATGCCGTTGGGTTAAGTTACAGGAAGGCAGATGCTGAGACCAGGGGGAAGTTTAGTTTAAGCACTACTGCAAAAATTGATGTACTGGAACAGGCAAAACAGGAAGGCATAAGCAGCCTTGTGGTTATATCTACCTGTAACCGTACAGAGATATATGGCTTTGCCGAACATCCTTTTCAGCTTATAAAATTACTTTGCGACAATAGCCTTGGTACTGTAGAGGAGTTCCAGAAAGTGGCTTTTGTATATAAAAACAAAGAAGCTATAAACCACATATTCAGGGTAGGCACAGGGCTGGACAGCCAGATACTGGGCGACTTTGAAATTATAAGCCAGATAAAAACAGGCTTTACAGATTCTAAAAAACTGGGGCTGGTAAATGCCTTTATGGAAAGGCTTGTAAATACTGTAATACAGGCAAGCAAACGCATCAAGAATGAAACCGAATTAAGTTCGGGTGCAACATCGGTATCGTTTGCATCAGTTCAGTATATTATGAATAATATAGCTGATATTTCCAATAAAAACATAGTATTGTTCGGTACAGGAAAAATAGGCAGGAATACCTGCGA